>NZ_SPVJ01000038.1:0-85619 GCF_004634465.1 Bradyrhizobium sp. MOS001 | reverse complement strand
TGATTGCGGGACATCCCGCCCTCGATCGCGGACACGACACGCTTGCGAAGATCCAGAGAATAAGGCTTGCCCATCCATGCTGGCCTCCAACCCAGCCAGAATGGTGAATCAGAAACACACCGATTTGGGAATCCCAAATCGATTCAACCTAACCCCATCCTGCTTTAGCGCCCGAACCCGGGGGATTTGGTCTAACGCCCAAACCCCGGGATACCGAACAGGCCCGGCCGCTGCTCCGGCGGCGGCGGGGGTGGCGGCGCCGGCTGCTGCTGCTGGATCGGCGGCAAGGGCTGCGGCGGACGCTGCTGCACGGCCTGCTTGGGTGGCGCCGCCTTCTTCTGCGCGGGCGGCGGAGCCGGCGGCTTTGCCGCGGCCGGATCGGGCGCCGCGGTCGCAATGGTCTGCTGCGGCTCTTTGCAGTCGGTGAGCCAGATGTCGTAGATCGGATGCTCGACGCCGTGCAGGCCCGGGCTTGCCGCATACATCCAGCCCGAGAAGATGCGCTTCACCTCGCCCTGCAAGGTGATCTCGTCGACCTCGACGAAGGCGTCGGTATTGGTGGCTTCCGTCGCCGGCCGCGTATAGCAGGCGTCGGTTTTGACCCGCAGCGCGCCGAACTGGACGGTCTCGCCGATGTCCTCGTCGAAATTGATGATGCGCCCGGTGATCTTGTCGAGGCCGGAGAAGGTCGCCTTCTTGTTCACGATCTTCTGGGCCGGCGGCTCGGTCACGACCTCGTCGCCCGGCTGGAGGCTCGCCGGGGTCTGCGGGACAGGGCCGCCCGGCCCGCCCTTCTGCTGGGGCTGCCGCTGACCGGGCGCACCCGGGGCGGCTTGCGGATTGGGCGGAGCGACCGCCACGGACGGCGGCTGGTTTGGCGGAGCGACGGTTGAGCCCGGCGGCGGCGCCAGGGGCTGGGATTCGACCGGCCCCGGCATCACGTTACCTTGCCGGCCTGGCGGCGGCGCCATCGGGCGCGATGGCAGCACGCGGCCCTGCGGCGGCAGCTCGGGGACCTCTTCATCGTCATCGGGGATCTGCGGCTGCGGCTGACCACGCGGAATCGAACCCGGCGGCCGCGGCGGCGGGTCGGAGAAGATCGTGCCGATCTGCGCCTGCGCGGGCGTCGCAACCGTCAATGCGGTGGCGGCCAGAAGCGCCGCAAGACCTGGCAGGGCAAGTCTTGTAAGGGTAAAGGTTCGAACCATCTTCTCGCGCGGCTTCAACAGCGAATCGGGCTTGCTGGACATTCTACAGGGGATACCGCCGCTCGCAGGCCATCCGGTTAACACGGCGAATACGGCGGGGGAAGGGCGGCATCCCTGCCCTGCCCGTCGCCCGCTGGCCAGACCGGCGGCCGGATGGGATAGTTGACCGGCCCCTCCCCGGGGCCGAGGCGGGCAGCGCCCCCGAAACGACGTCCAACGATAACAGAAAGCCCAAGGTCGCTCCCATGCCCGTCGTGCTCGATCCCGATGCCGCCGCCGTCTACAAGGCCTTCCAGGACGCCGGCCGCCCCGCCTACGAGACCCTGACGGCACCGGAAGCCCGCGCCTATTACGGGCAGGCCCGCTTTGCCACCAACCCGGAGCCGCTGGAACTGGCGCGCGTCGCGGCGCTGGCG
Organism: Bradyrhizobium sp. MOS001; assembly: GCF_004634465.1. Classification (NCBI taxonomy): domain Bacteria; kingdom Pseudomonadati; phylum Pseudomonadota; class Alphaproteobacteria; order Hyphomicrobiales; family Nitrobacteraceae; genus Bradyrhizobium; species Bradyrhizobium sp. MOS001. The sequence continues at coordinate 83,995 of NZ_SPVJ01000038.1, read as the reverse complement.
ATCCCGGCGCCGCACGGCGCGATCCCCGCCCGCATCTACGTGCCAAAGGAGCCGCGCCTTCAGGACGGGTTGTCGCCGGCGCTGGTGTTCTTCCATGGCGGCGGGTGGGTGATCGGCGATCTCGACTCCCACGACGTCGTCTGCCGCCAGCTCGCCGTTTCAGGCGCGCTGATCGTGATCTCGGTCGATTACCGCCTCGCGCCCGAGCACAAGTTTCCCGCCGCCGCTGATGACGCGATCGCCGCCACAAAATGGATTGCCGCGAATGCGCGCGAGCTCGGCACCGATGCCTCGCGCCTTTCGATCGGCGGCGATAGCGCCGGCGGCAATCTCGCCGCCGTGGTCGCACTCACCGCACGCGACGGCAATGGTCCGAAGATCGCGGGTCAGGTCCTGATCTACCCCGCGACCGATTTCGCCATGACGCACGGCTCGCACAGCGAGCCCGAGACCAGCGTGCTGCTGACGCATTCGGTGATCCGCTGGTTCCGCGATCACTATCTCAACGGTACCGCCGACATCCACGACTGGCGCGCCTCGCCGGCGCGCGCGAAGAGCCTTGCCGGTCTGCCGCCGGCCTATGTGCTCACGGCTGGGGCCGATCCGCTGCGCGACGAAGGCGACGACTATGCCGAGCGCCTCAGGCAGGCCGGCGTGCCCGTCACGTACAAGCACTACCCCGGCCAGTTCCACGGCTTCTTCACGATGGGCAAATTGCTCCAGCAGGCCAATGTCGCGGTGCGCGAGATCGGCGCCTGGTTGAAGGAGCTGGGCTGACGCCTCCCATGCCCTTCGTTCTTCAAACCGTCTTCGCCCTCCCCCTGCGCGCGCTGACATGGCTCGGCAGCCAGGGCACCCGCGGGGTCGCGGCGGTCGTGTTCGTCGCCGCCGCCGTGCCGCCGCTCGGCGCGCTGCTGCGGCCCTACATCACCGAAGCGATCCTCGTCCTGCTCTGCATCTCCTTCATGCGAGTCGATCTCGCGGCGCTGTACGGTCACCTACGCCGCCCGGCGCTGATTGCGACCGCAACCGCCTGGACTACGATGGGCGTGCCGCTGATCGTCGGACTGATCATCTATGCAACAGGGCTCAACGACCGCTCGCCCGGCCTTTCCGTTGCCCTGATGCTCCAGAGCATGGCCTCGCCCATGATGGCGTCTCCGGCGCTCGCCGCGCTGATGGGCCTCGATGCCACGCTCGTGCTGGTCACGCTGGTGACCTCCACCGCGCTGGTCCCCTTCACAGCGTCGCTGTTCGCAAGCCTATTCCTCGACGGCATGCTCAGCGTCACGCCGGCGACGCTCGGCCTGAAGCTGCTCGGCATCCTCGCGGCGTCGCTGCTGGCCGCAACCATCATCCGTTGGGTGTTCGGCGCAAAAGCGATCCAGCGCCACAGGAAGCCGATCGACGGCTTCAACATCATCATCCTCCTGATCTTCGCCGCAGCGATCATGGGCGATGTTGTGAACGATCTGGTGGCGCAGCCGGTGTTCACCATCAGCCTTGCGGCTCTGTCCTTCGCGATCTATTTCACGCTGCTCGCCGTGACCACGCTGCTGTTCCGCCGCATCGGCTATGAGCGCGCGCTGGCGCTCGGGCTGATGGTGTCACAGCGCAATCTGGGCCTGATGCTGGCGGCGACCGCCGGCGCACTGCCGCCTACCACCTGGCTCTATTTCGCGATGACGCAATTTCCGATCCACCTTGCGCCCTACATGCTGACGCCGATCGCACGCCGCCTGGTGGCCCGCGCGGATGGCGCCGGCGAGGCAGCTGCAGGCAAGGCGACCTAGGACGCAGTCATAGCGGCGTCGCAGCCGGCTTTGAGGCCCTGAAGAGATAGCGGTTGGTGCTGAAGAAGTATTGTCCCGCCCCGCTGAGACGCTCGAACTCGCTGTGCCATGCTTCGAGATCATCGGCGGAAACGTCGTTCCTGCGGGCGACGAAGTCCCGAATGCCCTGGGCCAGCCCCTTGCTGTAGCTATCGTCATCGTACTGCAAATTCAGAATTGGAAAGACCGACGCTCCGTCCAGGTGAAGCCGTGCATTCACCAATCTGTGGGCCATCGACCTTGGGAGACGCGGGTGAGCGCAGTGCGCTTCCCATGATTTCATGACCGCGGCCATACGTTCCGGGCTTTCGGAATGCCACACCACCGCGTCCCAGTCGGTTGCGACAAAAATCGTGCGGCCCCCTGGCTTGAGCACGCGAAATGTCTCTGCGAGGACGCGGTCAACGTCAGGCACGTACTCGGCAACCTGCGTGCACACGACGACATCGAACGACGCATGGGATTGACCCAATTCCGTCGCGTTGCCGATCGCATAGGAAATCCAGGCGGAAGCCTTCTGCCGGTTGCAGACCTCGATCAGGTCAGTCGACACATCGATACCGACCACAGCACCGTCAGGCCCAACGATCTGCGCCATGCTTTCGCAGAGATAGCCGGGACCACATCCGATATCGAGAACGCTCTCGCCGGCAGACAGATTGATCTGCCGAATTGTCTCCGCGCGCTGGGCGGTCACGTCCCCTGTGAGATAAAGTCTTTGGAGCCGTTTCGCGTTCTCGTTGCTGTACTCCATCCCGCCCATCTTCGCCTCCACGCTCGAGTGCCAGGTCAGATTGCCTAGCCCGCCCGCGCCGCGCGCCGCAGCGCCTGCGGCGGCTGGCCGAAGGCGCGGATGAAGGCGCGCCGCATGCGCTCGGGGTCGCCAAATCCGGTCGCCTCCGCGACGAGCTCGATCGCCTCGCGCGAGGACTGCACGCGCTCGCGCGCGACCTCGATCCGTAAGCGCTCGATCGCCTTCGACGGCGTCGTGCCGGTCTCGGCGGCAAAGGCGCGGGCAAAATGCCGCGCGCTCATGCCGGCACGATCGGCGAGGTCTTCGACCGTCAGCCGGGCGTCGAGGTTCTCGCGCGCCCAGGACAGCAGCGCGCCGAAGCGGCCGTTCGGCGTCTTCAACTCCAAGAGCGATGAGAACTGCGACTGGCCGCCGCTGCGGCGATGATACAGCACGAGCTGGCGGGCGGCCTGCTGCGCGATCTCCTCACCATGGTCCTCGGTGACCATCGCGAGCGCGAGGTCGATACCTGCCGTAATGCCCGCCGACGTCCACACATTGCCGTCACGCGTGAAGATCTGGTCCGGCTCGAACTTCACCTTGGGATAGCGCGCGACGAAATCCCGTGTGCGGCCCCAATGCGTGGTGGCGCGGCGCCCATCGAGCAGGCCCGCCTCGGCCAGCACATAGGCGCCCGAGCAGACGCTGGCGACACGCACACCTCGCTTCGCCAGCCGCTGCACGAAGGCACGCGTGACCTCGCAGCGTGCGGCGTCCGTCACGCCTGCGCCACCCGCGATGACCAGTGTGGTGATCGCGTTCGCCGACCTGAAGTCGCGCGCCATCATTTCCACGCCGGACGAGCTGCGCACGGGGCCCGCGTTCAGTGCCAGCACGCGGATGCCGGTGGTCGTCTTGCCCGTGCAGCGCGCCGCGATCTCGAATACCGAGATCGGGCCGGCCGCATCGAGCAACTGGAAATCCGGGAAGATCAGGATGCCGATCATGGTCATGTCCGAAAGTGAGGGAAATACGCCATTTTGGACGGAATGGCATCATGAGAGGCTGCGTCCGTCAAGCTCATCTTTGGAGGACCTGCCCATGTCGTCACCGCTCCAGATCGGTCTTTTGGTGTTTCCGCGCGTCACCCAGCTCGATTTCACCGGTCCCTTGCAGGTGTTCTCCTCCGTCCCCGGCGCGAAGCTGCACCTGATCTGGAAACGGATCGAGCCGGTGCCGAGCGATTCCGTGCTGACGCTGACGCCAACCACGACATTCGCCGACTGTCCGCAGCTCGACGTGATCTGCGTGCCCGGCGGCGGCGGCACCAACGACCTGCTCAATGACGAAGAGGTGCTGGATTTCCTGCGCAGGCAGGCCGAAGGCGCCAAGTACGTCACCTCGGTCTGCACGGGGGCGCTGGCGCTCGGCGCTGCCGGCCTGCTCAAGGGCTACCGCGCTGCCACCCATTGGAGCGCGATGGAGATGCTCGGCCAGTTCGGCGCGACGCCGACCAGGACGCGCGTCTGCATCGACCGCAACCGCGTCACCGGCGGTGGCGTCACCGCCGGGATCGATTTCGCGCTGACGCTGGTGTCGATCCTGGTCGACCGCACCACGGCGGAAGCAATCCAGCTCCAGATCGAATACAACCCCGCCCCGCCGTTCAATTCAGGCTCGCCCGACACCGCGCCGGCCGAGGTGCTGGCGTTGCTGAGAGAGCGCGGCGCCGCAAACCAGGCCCGCCGCCTCGAGGCGGTCAAGCGCGCGGCTGAGCGGGTGTAGAGCAGAGGCTTTGCTCACGCGCCCCGAACGCAGCGCAGCACTTCCCGGGCAATGCAAAGCATCGTCCGGAAGCTCCATACTGCTGACATGACGCTGTCAGGAGCCTGTCGCGACAATCCATATCGCGCCCAACGCCCACGGACGCTTCCCGGTCGCGTGCGCACAGGAGGATCTGACCATGGCGCGATACCGGCTGCACTGCATCGGAGCTTCGGGCAATTCGTTCAAGGTCGCGCTATTCCTCAACTGCGCCGGGCTCGACTGGGAGCCGGTCGGCCTCGACTTCGCCGGCGGCGAGACCCGCACGCCTGACTGGCGGGCCACCACCAATGTCATGGGCGAGGTCCCCGTCCTCGAGGTCGATGGCCGGCACATGAGCCAGTCCGGTGCGATCCTGCTGTGGCTCGCCGAGACTCACGGCGTGTTCGGTCCGACGCCCGAGGAGACGTTCGAAGCCACGCGCTGGCTGCTGTTCGACAACCACAAGTTCACCGCGAACTTTGCCCAGCACCGGTTTCAACGCTGCTTCATGCCGGAGCCCGCCCATCCCGCTGTGCTCGCTTACTTGCGCGCGCGGACCGACAGCGCCTTCTCGATCGTCGACAGACACCTCTCCCACCGCAGCTTCATGCTGGGCGATCGGCCGACGATCGTCGATTTCTCAATGTTGGGCTATCTGTACTATCCGACCGAGGAGACGGGCTTTGATCTTGCCGCGACTTTCCCGGCGATTGATGCCTGGCGCCGGCGTGTCGTCGAACTGCCGGGCTGGAAGCCGCCCTATGAGATGATGCCAGTCGGCAACTCACCGACGCTCTATCTCTGAGAAGCGAGCAGAGCAACAGATCAAAGAAAAAGGCCGCTCGGTTTCCCAAGCGGCCTTTCCTGTCTTACGGTGGCTGCACATTCCATCGGGCGATTTCGAACTTCCAGACCGGGGGCCTATCTCCCGATCGAGTCCTCGTCGGCGGCCGCTGCATCTCGGGACAGTCGCGAACTGTTGCCCGAACCGAACGCGATGGTCTCCCATCTCCGTAAGATGGGACCATTGAGCCGCATCACTCGCGTAGCTGCAACGCCCGCGCATGAGCTGTCCCCGCTGTTCCCGTTGTCCACAGCAAGGTGAGGCGGATGCTGGTGCATCCACCGCCACGGCAAGGATTCGGACGGAGATCGGAAAGCTAGCCGGGCGTCCAGGGCTGATAGTCGCCGGTCGCCTTGGGACGCTTGCCGCTTGCAAGCGTCGAGCCGGAGGGCCGATAGGCGTTCGGCGTGCCGGTGGGGTTCGGCTGGTGCGGCTTTTGCCATTCGCGCGGCTGGTAGTTCTCTTCGGTCGGCGGCACATCGACGACGTGATGCATCCAGCCGTGCCAACCCGTCGGAATGCGGCTCGCTTCGGCGTAGCCGTTATAGATGACCCAACGCCGCTCGAATCCGAGCGTCGGATCGATCACGCCGCCGCGGGTCCGATAATAGCGGTTTCCCTGCTCGTCCTGGCCGACCAGCTCGCCGTACCGCTTGGTCCAGAGCTGGGTGCCAAAGGTCTGGCCACTCCACCAGGTGAAGAACTTGAGGAAGAACTGTTTCATACGGCTAGGGCCCTGCTTCGTGAGGCCCTGATGCCATCCGGGCGGCGAAATGTCCAGTTCCGCGGGGGCGGCGGTGCCCCCCGCAAAATGTGGTGCCCCCGGCGTAAGCCCTGCCGCAAATCGGACGCGATCCGTTCATGCCGGGTACAGCGGCCGCATGGAAACCTGCGCCACACGCGCACACCGGCGTGAACCCTGGAACCGCGGGCCCTTCAAGAGGTTTGCTTCAGGGAATAAGGAGTTTGAACATGAAAAGTCTGAGAATTTTGAGCGCCGCGGCAGCGGTCGCGTTGGTCCTTCCGTTGGCGACGCCGAGCTTCGCCCAGGGCCGTGGTGGCCACGGCGGTGGCGGCGGTGGTCATTTTGGCGGTGGCGGCGGCGCCCATTTCGGCGGTGGCGGCGCCCGCATGGGCGGCGGCAGCTTTGGCGGCGCGCGGTTCGGTGGCGGCGGCGGCAATTTCGCAGCCGGAGCCATGCGCCCGAGCGCCGGCCTAGCCATGCGTCCGACCGCAGGAGCCACGTTTAGTGGTGGCGGCGGCCGTCCCCTCGCAGTCGCGGGTAACAACTGGCGCGGCGGCGGCGGCAACTGGCACGGTGGCGGCTGGCGTCGTCACGGTGGCGGTTTCTGGCCGGGTGTCGCAGCCGGTGCTGCGATCGGCGGGCTAGGCTCTTACGCCTACTACGGTGGCGGATACTACAACGATCCCTATTACTATGGCGACGACAGCTACTATGATGAGCCGTCGGTCGCGGTGGTGCCGGACAACGGTGGTGACTCGTCGGCTTATTGCGCGCAGCGCTACAAGTCCTACGATCCGGCCTCGGGTACGTATCTCGGCTATGACGGCCAGCGTCATCCCTGCCCGTAAGCAGATCGACAACGCTTGACGGAAGAGGCGTCGCATCGGTGCGGCGCCTCTTTCGTTTGTCGCGCGCTCATCGCCTGTTTCGCGCGCGGCCCGCGCATCGCGTGGGAGGATCTATGCACGCGAGCGCGAGGGACCTTTATTCACCGCACCGTGCATATCTACAATGATCCAATCCCAAATTGACCCGTCCCGCGATTCGCCTATATCACCGATAGATGTGGGGACTTCGATCTACTGGGAAATGTCATGCCGCGTATCCTCGTGGTAGATGACGATCCGATGGTCGGCGCGACCATCGAGGTTCTGCTCCAGCGTCAGGGCTTCGATGTCACGATGGCTGACGGCGGCGAAACGGGGCTGGCTGCGCTCGAAGCGCAGACGTTTGACGTGATGCTGGTCGACATCTTCATGCCGCACATGCGCGGCTTCGAATCCATCCGCATCTTTCACGAGCGCGCCCCGGCGATCCCTCTCATCGCGATGTCCGGCTACGCCTTCGCCTCGTCTGCGTCGCCCTCCCCCGATTTCCTCCGCATGGCACTGGAACTCGGCGCGACACGCTGCCTGCGCAAGCCGTTCACGCCGGACGCGCTCCTGACCACGATCCGGGAATGCCTCGGCGAGGCCGCGCAGCCGAAGGACAAGAAAGAAGCCCCTTGATCCCAACGCAGCGCGTCATTCTCGGTGCTGGACTTGCAATCCTCCTGATCATCACCGCCGCCTCGATCGGACTCGACGTCAAGTCGCGGTTCGATGCCGCCTGGGTCAATCACACCATCGAGACGCAGAAGAAGATCTCCGATCTGCGCGTGCTGATGCGCCACGCCGAGAGCGCCGCGCGCGGCTACGAGATCTATCGCAACCCGAGCTTCAGCGACGAGTTTCAGGCGGTGCACGCCCAGCTCGCGCCGGCGCTCGCCGACCTCAAGCGCAGCCTGCGTGACAATCCGGATCAGGTCGCGCTCATGGAGGGCACCGAGTCGCTGGCGCTGCGCCGGGTCGAGATCGCCGCAGAGGTGATGCGCCTGCGCGCCGAGAACGACCAGGCCGGCGTTGCCGCGCTTCAGGGCAAGGCCGAGGGCCGCGGCCTCATGGACACGGTGATGGGCAATCTCGATCATCTGAGCGCGGAGGAAGAGCGATTGCTCGCCGCCCGCGCCCAGAGTTCCCGCCGCACCGGCATCGTCCTGCTCGGCATCGACGTGATCGGCGCGCTGGTGATCCTGCTGCTGGTCGCAATGCTGATGCGCGAGAGCCAGCGCACCACGGTCGCGCTGAAGAGCACGCTGCTGGAGACCACGGCGGCGAAGGAGCAACTCGAGGCGGCCGTCGCCGAGCGCACCGAGCATCTCGTCAACGCGCATGACGAGCTGCGGCTGTCGGTCAACGTGCTCCAGAGCACGTTCCACAGCATGGCCGAGGCTGTGCTGGTGATCGACGCCGAGGGCACTGTCCTTCTGTCCAACCCGGCCGCGGAGCGCATCTTGCTGCATCGCGCCGGCATGAGCCTGCGTAATCTGCGCGCCCTGTCCGACGTGTTTCACGGCGACGGCGTCACGCCGCTCAGGGCGGACGAATTGCCCTCGACGCGCGTGCTGCGCGGCGAGCAGTTCGAGAACCTGGAGATGATCGTCCGCCCGCACAGCGGCAACGATCCCCGCCATCTGATGATCAGCGGCCGGCCGATGCGCGACGGACAAGGCAACGTCTCCGGCGCCGTGCTGGTCTATCACGACGCGACCACTTCGCGCGAAACCGAGCGACAGCTGCACCAGTCGCAGAAGCTGGATGCGATCGGCAAGCTGACCGGCGGCGTCGCGCACGACTTCAACAACATGCTCACGGTGATATCAGGCAATACCGAGACGCTGGTGGCGAGCCTGAAGCAGCAGCCCGAGCTCCAGCGCGTGGCCCGCCTGATCGACGATGCCGCCGAGCGCTGCGCCGAGCTGATCCAGCATCTGCTCGCCTTTGCACGAAGGCAGCCGCTCCAGCCGCGCAATGTCGAGATCAACGGCGCGATCGCCGATATCGCCAAGCTGCTGCGCCCCACCCTCGGCGAGCAGATCCAGATCGAGACCGTGCTGGAACAGGGACCGATGACCGCGCATATCGATCCGTCCCGCCTCACCAATGCCGTGCTCAACATGGCGATCAACGCCCGCGACGCCATGCCGAACGGCGGCAAGCTGCTGCTCGAGACCCACCACGTCGTACTCGACGAGGCCTATGCGCAGGCCCACGCCGAGGTGCAGCCCGGCCCCTACGTGATGCTCGCGGTCAGCGACACCGGCACAGGCATGTCAGCGGACATCCAGCAGAAGGCCTTCGAGCCGTTCTTCACCACCAAGGAGGTCGGCAAGGGCTCGGGCCTCGGCCTCTCCATGGTCTACGGCTTCGTCAAGCAGTCCGGCGGCCACATCAAGATCTACAGCGAGGAAGGCCACGGCACCACGATCAAGCTCTATCTGCCGCCGGGCGACGGCATGACGGATGCGGCGGCCCCAGTGGCGCCGCAGGCCGAAGGCGGCGCCGAGACCATTTTCGTGGTCGAGGACGACACGCTGGTGCGCAACTTCGTCACCGCGCAGCTGCAGAGCCTCGGCTACGACACGGTCGCCGCGCCCGACAGCCGGGCCGCGCTGGACATGATCGAGGCCGGCCAGGGCTTCGACCTCCTGTTCACCGACGTCGTCATCCCCGGCGGCATGAGCGGCCGCGAGCTCGCCGAAGAGGTGGCCAAGCGCCGGCCGGGCGTGAGGGTGCTCTACACCTCCGGCTACACCGACAACGCCATCGTCCACCACGGCAAGCTCGACGACGGCGTGCTGCTGCTGACCAAGCCCTACCGCCGCAACCAGCTCGCCGAGATGATCCGGAAAGCGCTGAACGGCGGCGGGATGACGGCGGGCTAGTTCAAGGATTGTTCTGCGGCGGCTTCCGCCGCTTTGCCTCGAACACCTTCGCGACATCCGGAGGCATCGCCCCAGGCGCACGCGATCGCGCGCTTTCTATCGCCCATGCCTTTTCGAAATCGGCGCTCGCGGCGGCAGCGTCGTGCTTTTTCTCGTAGGCCGCGCTGCGTGCGCGATAGGCTTGTTCATTGTCCGGATCGAGTTCGATCTGCTTTGTGAAGTCGGCAATGGCCCGGTCCTGATCGTCCTTGAGCGCGTAGGCGCGGCCGCGAAGCCCGTAGACGTATCCGATCCTGGCGTCGGCTGCGATGCTGGCGTCGAAATCGGCGATGGCCGCGTCGAGATCGCGCGTGTGCAGATAGGCCGAGCCACGGATGCTGAACGAATACGAACGCTTCGGATTCAGCTCGAGCGCCTTGCTGGCGTCGGCAATCGCATGCGCGAAGTCATCCTGGCGTAAACGAGCGTCGGCGCGACTCTCGTAAGCCGCCGCACTGCCCGGATTCATGCTGATCCAGTGATCGATGTCGGCGATGGCGTGGCCGTAGTCCTTCTTTCGCCTGAACGCCACAGCCCGGTATCGATATCCGTCGAAACCGCCGTCCGGTTCGATGCCAAGCGCGCTGGCAAGATCGGACGACGCGCCGGCGCGGTCGCCGATGTGATTGCGGCTGTCTTGCCGGGCAAGATAGGCTGCGATCCATCTCGGGTTGATCTCGATCGCCCTGGATTCGTCCGCGATGGCACCGCGCCGATCGCCCTTCCTCGCGCGGGCGATACCCCGGTTGGTGTAGGCGCGAAAATTCTGCGGATCGATCTCGATGGCTTTCGTCGAGTCGGCGATCGACTGATCGACATTGCCGTCGTCGAAATTGGCTGCACCCCGCCTCATATACGCGTCGGCGAAGGCTGGATTGATGGCGATGGCCTCGCTCTCATCGGCGACGGCCGCCTTGTAGTCGCCGCTGCGCCAGTGGGCGTTGCCCCGATCATGAAAAAAGCCCGCACGTTCATCGTGGCCTGGCGTGCCGGCCTCGATCAGGCGCGTGCAGGCCGAAATCACGGCCGCTTCCGGAGCATCGTTGGATGCATTGCAAGATAACCGGTCCTGATCGGCTTGAGCCAATCCAAGGGACGGGATCAGGCCGAGCACGACGGCCAGCGCGATGACTCTCATGCGTTGCCCCTGGAGCGAGGTGAATTGCGGGAAACTATCTAGAGGTGCAGCGCGGCTTCGCGCAAGAGACCGCTGTCTAGCGCGTCGCCAGCACCACGGCCGCCAGCGTGAAGACCAGCGCGGCGATCTGCCCCGGCCCCAACGGCTCGTGCAGCGCCAGTGCCGAGGCGACGACGCCGATCACGGGTACCGCCATCGTCCCGATCGCCGCCACAGACGCCGGCAGGCGCGCTAACGCCGCGAACCAGCTGACATAGGCGATGCAGAACTGCACCACGGTCGAATAGACGGCTGCCCAGCCGAGCGTCGTCACCTGCTCCGGATGCGAGGCCTGGCACGGCTTCGACAGCGCCCGGATTGTGTGTGCGCCCGGCTGAGAACTGCACTGAATTACGAATGCTCACTGACGTCATCGGCGGTCTCGCAGCGGGGGCCGATGTTGTTTCCGGGTGACAGGCGACCGAAATCAAACGGTATTCCTGGCAGGCAAGACCATTCTCGTTGAGCCGCTTCGGCGAGCGAATATGTTGCGGTCTGTTTCTGAGGATTTCACCTCGGAATGGCCTGCGGGTCGGTGCCAAGTCTGCCGGTAATAAAATTGATAATTGAATCGAGAATTGGTTCTTGTCCGACCCGGCGCCGTTTCAGGCTCCCCACATTGTTGGCGAGCACGGCTGTCGCACTGGCGCTGACGATCATGTCGGCGCGCGCCGACGGCGGCGCTGGCGGAGCCGGTGGCAATGGCACGGGCGGCGGCGGTGGCGCTGCCGGTACCAGCGCCTCTCCTAACGGTGGAAATGGCGGTGACAACGCGATCGGACAAGGCGCGGGCGGCGGCGGCGGCGCTGCCGCAGGCGGCACCGGAGGCTCCGGGGGCACGGCGACCTCAGGCGGCAACGGCGGACTAGGCGGTGACGGCGGCAACATTGTCGGTGGCAGCGGTGGCAATGGCGGCAACGGCAACTCAGCCCTGACTGCGGGTAGTGGCGGTGGCGGCGGCGGTGGCGGCGAAGGTGCGCTCGGTGCCGGCTCCGGTGGAGCGGGTGGCGCCGGCGGTCACGGCGGCGCCAGCGCGAGCGGCGCCGATGGTTCTGCTGTCATTGGTGGCCTTGATGCCAGCGCGGGAACGGGCAGCGGCGGCGTCGGTGGCGGCGGTGGTGCGGGTGGCGCCGGCGTGCAGGTCAGCGTCGGAGGCAGCACCCTTTCGATAGCGGCGACCGGCGGCGCGGGTGGGGTTGGTGGCAGTGGCGGCGCCGGCGGGAGCGGCGGGCAATGGAGCCAGTGCTCTCTCCCTGGGCGTCGCTGGTGTGACCGGCGGGACCGGTGGCAACGTCCTCGGCAGCGGGGGCGCTGCCGGCGGCGGCGGCAATGGCGGCACCGCCGTGCAGGTCACCAGCGCAGGCACCACGACGGTCCAGCAAACGGTCGCCGGCGGCGATGGCGGCAGCGGCGGGCGCGGCGGTACAGCGGGTCACGGCGGGAGTGGTGGTGCGGGCGCTTCCGGCGCCAATGTTCTCGGCGCGCTCGATGGCGGGACCGGTGGAAACGGCGGCAATAGCGGGGTTGGTGCCGGCGGCAATGGTGCGATCGGCGGCAGCGGTGGCGACGGCATCCAGGTCACGGGTGGCGGCACCGTGACGATTTTGCAAAGCGTCACGGCAGGTACCGGCGGCAGCGGTGGCGCTGGCGGTGCAGGCAGCGCCGGCGGCATGGCCGGCAACGGCGGCAACGCGGGATCCAGCATCGGGCTCGGCGTAGCCGGCGGGCGCGGTGGCAATGGTGGCACCGGCGGCAGCGCCAGCGCCCACGCAGGCGATGGCGCCAATGGTGCCGACGGTGGCGTTGGTCTGCAGGTGACGAGCGGTGGCACGCTCTCAATTTCCCAAACGATCATGGGAGGCGCCGGTGGCAATGGCGGCGCTGGCGGCAACGGCGCCAATGGCGGCGCAAGCGGGATCGGCGGCGCCGGCGGCACAGGCGACAATGGCGCCAACGGGTCCTCCGGCTCCGGCTTTCTCAATGGCAACAACGGTCTGGTTGGTGGCGCTGGCGGCAACGGCGGGAATGGTGGCGCCGGCGGAAATGGCGGCATTGGCGGTAGCGGATCCAGCGGCGGCGATGGTGTCCAGCTCACGAACGGCGGGACCGTTACAGTTTCGGGCAACATCGCTGGTGGCGCCGGCGGGATTGGCGGCTCCGGCGGCAATGCCGGCAACGGCGCCGCCGGGGGCAACGGCAGTGACGCCGGCACAGCGGGCACCGGCGGTGCTGGCGCGAGTGCCCTTCTCCCGGCCGTCGCTGGCGGCAGCGGCGGCAGCGGCGCCGCCGGCGGAATGGGTGGCAACGGCGGGAGCGGAGGAAGCGCCGGCGATGCCGGCGTAGGTGGTCATGGCGGCGCCGGCGCGACCATTTCAAACGGTGGCACGCTGACCAATCAAGGCATCATCACCGGCGGCGATGGCGGCCGCGGCGGCACCGCAGGCAGTGGCGGCAACGGCGGCGCCGGTGGCAATGCGGGCAACGGCGGTGTCGGCGGCGTTGGCGGCGCTGGCGGCAACGGCACCGCTGGCGTCAACGTGGTCGGCTCGACCGATGGCGGCAATGGCGGCAACGGCGGGACCGGCGGATTTGGCGGTGCCGGCGGCAATGCCGGCAACGGTGGCAGCGCCTCGAGCCGCGGCGGCGATGGCGGCTATGGTGGCACCGGCGGCGTTGGCGCCGCCTTCTCCAACGGCGGCACGCTGATCAATCGCGGCACGATCACCGGCGGCAATGGCGGCATCGCCGGGGCCGCGGGCATGGGTGGCCTCGGCGGCACCGCGGGCAGCGCCGGCAGCGGTGGTGTCGGCGGCTCCGGCGGCGTCGGCGGTGCCGGGGCCTTGGCCGCCAGCGGCGGCACGAACGGCACCACAGGGACGAACGGCTTCTCCGGCGTGAGCGGCAGCGCCGGCGCGAGCGGTAGCTCCGGCAGCAGCACCGTCACCGCCGGGGTCTCCGGCGCGGTCGGTGCAGGCGGCGCCGGCGTCATCGGCACCAATCTCAGCATCATCAACAGCGGATCGATTTCAGGCGGTCTCGCCGGCGACGGCGTCACGCGTGCCAACGCCATCACCTTCACCGGCGGCGCGAACACGCTGCAGCTTCAGGCGGGCTACAGCTTCAGCGGCAACGTCGTCGATCAAACCGGCAACGGCGCCTTGCAGTTCGGCGGCAACACCAACCCCACTGCTTCTTTCGACGTTTCGCTGATCGGCGCCGCTGCGCAGTATCAGGGCTTCGCGAGCTTCGAGAAGACGGGCGCCTCGACCTGGGCGCTAAGCGGCACCAATAGCGCTGCATTGCCGTGGTCGATCGCCGCCGGCACGCTGCTGGTGAACGGCTCGCTGGCCAATTCGACCATGACCGTGAACGCCGGCGGCACGCTTGGCGGCACGGGCACTATCGGCGCAACGACGATCAATGCCGGTGGCACGTTCATGCCTGGAGCCGTCAACACGCCGGGGACGTCGACGACGGTCGCCGGCAATCTGGCCTTCCAATCGGGCGCGCTCTACGTCGTTGCGGTCAATCCATCGACGTCGAGCTTCGCCAATGTCACGGGCGCGGCGACGTTGACGGGCGCGACCGTGGTCGCGAATTTCCTGCCCGGCAGCTATGTCTCAAAGACATACACGATCGTGACCGCGGCCGGCGGACGTGGCGGCACGACGTTCGCGGGCATCACCAATGTCGGACTGCCGACGGGCGCGAGCGATACGCTGAGCTATGACGCCAACAACGCCTATCTGAACCTGACCGCCGCCTTCACCAATTACACCGGCCTCAACGTCAACCAGCAGAACGTCGCCAACGCGCTGACCAACGCCTTCAACAACAACGGCGGCCTTCCGATGGGCTTCTTCGGACTCGGTCCCGCCGGCTTGACCCAGGTCTCCGGCGAGAGCGCCACCGGCTCTCAGCAGACGACGTTCAACGCGATGAACCAGTTCATCGGCGTGATGACGGATCCATTCATCTCCGGTCGCAGAGGTCCCGTCAGCGCCGACGGCCCGCCTAATGCGTATGCCGAGGACAGCTCGGCCTACGCGGCACGCGGTCGAACTGTCGGCGAGCGCGACGCTTATGCGGCGATGTCCACCAAGGCGCTGGCAGTTCCGACCTTCGAACAGCGCTGGAGCGTATGGGCCGCCGGCTTCGGCGGCTCGCAGACCACGGCCGGCAACGCCATCATCGGCTCGAACAACAGCGCGAGCAGCATCTACGGCATCGCGGTCGGTGCGGACTATCAGGTCTCGCCGGACACGCTCGCGGGATTTGCGCTGGCGGGCGGCCGCACCGGCTTCAACGTCAACGGCCTCGGCTATGGCAGCTCCGACCTGTTCCAGGCCGGCGCCTTCGTTCGCCATAATATCGGTGCGGCCTACATCATTGCTGCGCTGGCTTATGGCTGGCAGGACATCACGACCAACCGCATCGTCACGGTCGCCGGCATCGACCACCTGCGCGCCGAGTTCAATGCGAACGCGTATTCGGGTCGCGTGGAGAGTGGCTACCGCTTCGTCATGCCGACGCTGGGCGGTCTCGGCATCACCCCTTACGCCGCAGGGCAATTCACCACATTCGACCTGCCGGCCTATGCCGAAAGTGTCGTCGCCGGTTCGCTGTTGTTTGCACAGACCTATGCCGCCAAGAGCGTGACCGACACGCGCAGCGAGCTCGGCATTCGCACCGACAAATCATTCGCCATGCAGAACGGCATCGTCACGCTGCGCGGCCGCCTTGCATGGGCGCATGATTTTAATCCGGATCGTTCGATTGCCCCGACCTTCCAGTCGCTGCCGGGCGCAAGCTTCGTCGTCAACGGTGCGGCGCAGGCGCCCGACTCCGCGCTGACCACGGCCTCGGCCGAATGGCAGTGGACCAACGGCTGGTCTGCCGCCGCGACGTTCGAGGGCGAGTTCTCGAATGTCATGCAAAGCTATGCCGGCAAGGGCGCGATCCGCTACGCATGGTAATGCCTGGTTCTCGAGCTAGCGCGTCGCCAGCACCACGGCTGCCAGCGTGAAGATCAGCGCGGCGATCTGGCCCGGCCCCAGCGGCTCGCCCAGCGCCAGCGCGGAGGCGACCACGCCAATGACAGGCACGGCCATGGTGCCGATCGCGGCGACCGAGGCCGGCAGCCGCGCCAGTGCCGCGAACCAGCTGACATAGGCGATGCAGAACTGCACCACGGTGGAATAGACCAGCAGCCACCAGCCGACCGGCGTCACCAGCGAAAGATGCGTGGTCTCGACCAAGAGGCCGATGATCGAGATCGGCAGGCAGCCGATCCCGATCTGCCAGGCCGCGGCCGTGATCGGCGGCAGATGGATCGGGTACTTCTTCGAGAACACCGTGCCGATGGCGAAGCCGAGCGCGCCGGCCAGCGCCATGATGATGCCCGGCAGCTTCTCCACGCTTGCGGCAAAGCCGTTGCCGCCCATGATCGAGGCCAGGCCGACGAAGGCCATCACCAGCCCCAGCGTGCGCAGCACGGTCGGCCGCTCGCCCAGCACCGGCCAGGCGATCAGCGAGGCCCAGACCGGCATGGTGTAGGCGATCAGCGCCGCCTCGCTGGCCGGCAGCCAGAGCAGCGCCAGGCCCATCAGCACCATCCAGCCGGTGACGTTGAGGACGGCGGCGGTCAGTAAGCGCGGCCAGATCCCCGGCCCCACCTTAAGGCTCTGCCGGCGGATCAGCGCGAGGGCGGCGAGCAGCACCGCGCCCAGCACGCCGGTCACCCCGCGCAGCGTCAGCGGCGGCAGCTCGGACAGCAGGAATTTCGTCACCGGCCAGTTGAAGCCCCAGCCGATCGAGGTGATGGCGAGGAACATCAGGCCGGCCGGGGCGATGCGCGGTCGCGCATCCCGGCGAGTCGAATCAAGCATGTGGGGTACCCGGCAAAATCGCGGTCAGCTTGGCGCGGATTCGTACGCGCCACCACCACCCCGGCGGGCATGCCTGCCCTCACCTTCCGTAGCCCTACGTGAGTCCCGCTGAGGCAAGCCCGGTCCCGAAAAATATACCTGCCCTGTGAACAGTGGGGTGAAGGGTCCGTATCGTCACGGGATGCAAATTTTTTTGGTTGGGAATCCCTGAGGACTCACTGATACTTGGCTCAACAACAGGCGCGGGCTTGCCCCCTGTTATCCCCCGCAATCCACCATATTTAGTATTTGATTCAGGAACTCGCACTAGTTCTTGACGGGCGCAACGGAGAGTCCTAGCTTTCGGTCCGTTCGGCGCGAGTGAGTTTGCGTCCCGCCGGCACTCCCCCAAAGGGTCTCGCAAATCGTCACTCCGCCAAGCCAGCCAAAGGCCGCGGATGAGGGCTTGTCTGCCCTCGAAATGCAGACCTTCGGGCGCCAGAACGGGCCGGCAACAGGCTCGGATGGCATTGGTTGAAGTGGCGTGTGGGGCGTTGAACGCATGTCGCGCACATCCCCTTGGGGGCGGATGGGTGTGGACATGCCGGCGGATGAGAACCATCGCGTTGGGAGAAACTGGGCCGGATCCACCGGCTGAACTGCGAAGCCTTTGGGCCGATGAGGTCCTTGGAGGAATCGCGAACCGAAATAGCGACCCGGGCGCCTTGCGGAGGCAGTCCGGCAGATAAAAGGACGGGGCAAGACCATGCGGATTGAGCGGCGCCACACCACTTCGGGACAGTCACCTTACGCCGGGATCGATTTCCGGCTGACCACGTCGGAGATCCGGAATCCCGACGGCTCGGTCGTGTTCAAGCTTGAGAACGTCGAGGTGCCGACCGAGTGGTCGCAGGTCGCCTCCGACGTGCTCGCCCAGAAGTATTTCCGCAAGGCCGGCGTCGCCGCGCGCCTGAAGAAGGTCGAGGAGGAGTCCGTCCCCTCCTTCCTGTGGCGCTCCGTGCCCGACACCGAGGCGCTCGCCGCTCTCCCCGAGAAAGAGCGCTTCGTCAGCGAGCTCTCGGCCAAGCAGGTGTTCGATCGCCTCGCCGGCTGCTGGACCTATTGGGGCTGGAAGGGCAACTACTTCTCCTCCGACGAGGACGCCCAGACCTTCTATGACGAGATCCGCTACATGCTCGCCATGCAGATGGTCGCGCCGAACTCGCCGCAATGGTTCAACACCGGCCTGCACTGGGCCTATGGCATCGACGGCCCGGGCCAGGGCCACTATTACGTCGACCCCTTCACCGGCAAGCTGACCAAGTCCAAGTCGGCCTACGAGCACCCGCAGCCGCACGCCTGCTTCATCCAGGGCGTCGGTGACGATCTCGTCAACGAGGGCGGCATCATGGACCTCTGGGTCCGCGAAGCCCGCCTGTTCAAATACGGCTCCGGCACCGGCTCCAACTTCTCCCGCCTGCGCGGCGAAGGCGAGAAGCTCTCCGGCGGCGGCCGCTCGAGCGGCCTGATGAGCTTCCTCAAGATCGGCGACCGCGCCGCCGGCGCGATCAAGTCGGGCGGCACCACGCGCCGCGCCGCCAAGATGGTCGTCGTCGACGTCGATCACCCCGACATCGAGACCTATATCGACTGGAAGGTGAAGGAGGAGCAGAAGGTCGCGGCTCTCGTCACCGGATCCAAGATCAACCAGAAGCACCTCAAGGCGGTGCTGAAGGCCTGCGTGAACTGCGAAGGCTCGGGCGACGATTGCTTCGACCCCGAGAAGAACCCGGCGCTCCGCCGCGAGATCAAGCTCGCGCGCCGCAGCCTCGTGCCTGACAATTACATCAAGCGCGTGATGCAGTTCGCCAAGCAGGGCTACAAGGACATCCAGTTCGACGTCTATGACACCGACTGGGATTCGGAAGCCTACCTCACGGTATCAGGCCAGAACTCCAACAACTCGGTCTCGCTGAAGGACGACTTCCTCCGCGCCGTGGAAACCGATGGCGACTGGAACCTCGTGGGACGCACGACGAAGAAGATCACCAAGACGCTGAAGGCGCGCGACCTCTGGGAGAAGATCGGCTACGCCGCCTGGGCGTCGGCCGATCCCGGCCTGCACTTCAACACCACCATGAACGACTGGCACACCTGCAAGGCGTCCGGCGACATCCGCGCGTCCAATCCGTGCTCGGAATACATGTTCCTGGACGATACGGCGTGCAACCTCGCCTCCGCCAACCTGCTGACCTTCTACAACACCGAGACCAAGCAGTTCGACGTCGCCGGCTACGAGCACCTCTGCCAGCTCTGGACTATCGTGCTCGAAATCTCCGTGATGATGGCGCAGTTCCCGTCCCGTGCGATCGCCGAGCTCTCCTACGAGTTCCGCACGCTCGGCCTCGGCTATGCCAACATCGGCGGCCTGCTGATGACCATGGGCCTGTCCTATGACAGCAAGGAAGGCCGCGCGCTCTGCGGCGCCCTCACCGCTGTGATGACCGGCATCACCTACAAGACCTCCGCGGAAATGGCTGCTGAACTGGGCACCTTCCCCGGCTACAAGAAGAACGCCGCGCACATGCTGCGCGTGATCCGCAACCACCGCCGCGCCGCCCACGGCCAGTCCAACGGCTACGAGGCGCTCTCGGTGAACCCGGTGCCGATGGACCTCGTGTCCTGCCCGCAGGCTGACATCGTCACGCGAGCTCAGGCAGCCTGGGATGCGGCGCTCGAGCTCGGCGAGAAGCACGGCTATCGCAATGCCCAGACCACGGTGATCGCGCCGACCGGCACCATCGGCCTCGTCATGGATTGCGACACCACCGGCATCGAGCCCGACTTCGCGCTGGTGAAATTCAAGAAGCTCGCCGGCGGCGGCTACTTCAAGATCATCAACCGCGCGGTCCCCGCGGCGCTGCGCGCGCTCGGTTATCGCGAGAGCGAGATCGCGGAGATCGAGGCCTACGCCGTCGGCCACGGCTCGCTCTCCAACGCGCCGGCCATCAACGCCTCGACGCTGAAGGCCAAAGGCTTCACCGATGAAGCCATCGCCAAGGTCGAAAAGGCCCTGCCGACCGCCTTCGACATCAAGTTCGCCTTCAACAAGTGGACCTTTGGCGAGGATTTCATCCGCGACCAGCTCGGCATCGGCGCCGAGGCGATCGCAGCCCCCGGCTTCGACCTGCTCCAGGCCGTGGGCTTCACCAAGCGCGAGATCGAGGCGGCCAACGTCCACATCTGTGGCGCGATGACGGTGGAAGGTGCCCCGCACCTCAAGGCCGAGCACTATTCGGTGTTCGACTGCGCCAACCCCTGCGGCAAGATCGGCAAGCGCTATCTGTCGGTCGAGAGCCACATCCGCATGATGGCGGCGGCCCAGCCCTTCATCTCGGGCGCGATCTCCAAGACCATCAACATGCCGAACGACGCCACGGTGGAGGACTGCAAGTCCGCCTACATGCTGTCGTGGAAGCTCGCGCTGAAGGCCAACGCGCTCTATCGCGACGGCTCCAAGCTCTCCCAGCCGCTCAACTCGCAGCTCATCGCCGACGATGAGGACGAGGAGGATGCGGTCGAGTCGCTCTACGAGAAGCCGATGGCGGCGCGTGCCACCCAGGTCTCGGAAAAGATCGTCGAGAAGCTGGTCGAGCGCATCATCGTGATGCGCGAGCGCGAGAAGATGCCGGATCGCCGCAAGGGCTACACCCAGAAGGCGGTCGTCGGCGGCCACAAGGTCTATCTCCGAACCGGCGAGTATGACGACGGCCGTCTCGGCGAGATCTTCATCGACATGCACAAGGAAGGTGCGGCACTGCGCTCCTTCATCAACAACTTCGCCATCGCGGTGTCGCTGGGCCTCCAGTACGGCGTGCCGCTCGACGAATATGTCGACGCCTTCACCTTCACCCGCTTCGAGCCGGCGGGCCCCGTGCAGGGCAACGACAGCATCAAGTACGCGACCTCGATCCTCGACTACGTCTTCCGCGAGCTGGCGGTGAGCTACATGTCGCGCTTCGATCTCGCCCATGTCGATCCGACCGAGTCGAACTTCGACGCGCTCGGCAAGGGCGTCGAGGAAGGCAAGGAGCCGGACGAGACCCAGCACGCGACCAAGCTGGTCTCGCGCGGCCTCACCCGCTCCCGCACCGACAACCTCGTCGTGATGCGCGGCGGCTCCGCCGCGGTCGCCCAGGGCAACGACAGCGCCCCGACCGGCGGCAGCAAGGTCACCGCCCTCGCCTCGCACGGCACCTCGGCCCGCGCCGGCGATGCCATCGAAGGCGCCGTCGCCCTGAAGCAGGAGGCCAGCCACGACCTCTCCCCCACGGAGAAGCTAGAGGCGCTCCAGTGGAGCAAGGCCGGCAGCACCGCACAGACGCTCGTCCCCACCAAGGCCGAGCGCCGCGCGGAAGCCAAGGCCAAGGGCTACGAAGGCGAGATGTGCTCAGAGTGCGGCAACTTCACGCTGGTGCGGAACGGCACCTGCATGAAGTGCGATACTTGCGGCAGCACGACGGGGTGTTCGTGAGATAGAGCCTTGCTAAACTAGCAATGACAACCACTAAGAGCCCGCTCTCATTCGAGAGCGGGCTCTTTTGAGAAAAGTGGTCCAACATGACGGACGGGCCTGAGCCATTCGGCAAAGAAACGGCGAAAGCCGCACAAGAAATAGCAAAAACAACTGACAATGCGATTGATGCGGCGCGCGACCTAGCCAGCTTTTTCAATCGTGTGCTCGGAAATCCGATCGTTGACGCCGTCGGAATAACGATAGGCGACCCGCTGCGGTTCGTGCGCACCCTGTCTCTCGACTGGTACAGCAGACGCGTCGACGAGATCCTAGCAAAGCGTGATGCGAAAAAATTGAAGGGCGCTCCGCCGCGCATTGCGCTGGATATTCTCGAGGCAGCTCAAGACGAAACTCGAGACGAGTTGCGAGAACTCTGGGCTCAACTGCTGGCAAATGCGATGGATGAAGCCACCCAAAGCAAGGTGCGCATAGAGTTTGTGACGGTATTGAAGCAACTCAATCCGCTCGACGCACTAGTCCTCCAACGGCGCACAGGGGTAGGCAATTTCATAAACCCGCACCAACTGGCACTGGCGCAGCACCTGGAGACCAACGACACGGCAACTTCGATTCTCTATCTGCTCGACCTCAAATGTGTAGAGCAAGCACCGAACGGCACCTATGCCTATAAAACGTCGCCACGTGGAATCGCTCTCCTCAAAGCTCTCAGCTCGTAGGATGGGTTGAGTCCTTGCGAAACTCATCCTTCTGCAACGACCAGTGATGGGGTTCGCTTCGCTCCACCTATCCTGCGGGCTTAACTTTGGCATGCGTCCCTTATTAAGTGCAAACCGCACTCGTCTGAATTGCCTTTGCGGTCGGGCCCTTCCCCCCTAAACTCCTGACCTCACCGGCATGGGTTCCGACGGGCCCGGTAGAAGTGGAGTCAAGTTATGCCCAAACCGGAGGGCTTCCCGATCGAGAAGATTTTCGTTCCCACGAAAATGAAGAAGGCCATCAAGCCCGAGATCGTCGGTGAGATCGCGGAAAGTATTCTGGACATCGGACAACAGACGCCCATTTCCGTTCGGCTCGACGGAGACCGCCTCGTTCTGGTCGAGGGACTGCATCGGCTCGAAGCCTGCAAGGCGCTCGGCGAAACCACCATACTCGGTGTCCTGGTCCCGGCGGAGCTTGCTCAACACAAGCCGCAACTCGCCGAACGCCCCGAAGTCGAGGCAGAGCGCATCAAGATGGCGCGATTGAAACAGTTGCGCCTCGAGAGGGAAGCCGCAGAGGCATCGACGGCTGCCCTGAAGGGCGTCAACGCAACGGAAGCGCCGCGCGCCCGTCCGACCAAAGGCGTCCGCGACAATCCGAAGGCATCACCGGGCCGGACTGCGAAATCGACACCGAAAACATTGTCGGACTGGATCACGCAGCAAAAAGGCAGCGGCGGCCGCTATTGATTGCCGGCCCCAAGAGGTGACAGTGCACTCAAATCTTCAGGCTTAGGGACCATTCGTCACCGTTTCAGAATTACGGTGACAGTGCACTCAACTTTTAGCTCGCAGGATGGGCAGAGCACTTGCGAAACCCATCGTGCCATGACGGCTATTGATGGGTTTCGCTTCGCTCAGAGACCTCACGGCTCATCATTCGCCGGCGCGTTGCGGCGTGCTTGCCTTGCGTCTTTTCTGGCAACCCAGTGCTCGCGAAATCGCTTCGCGGCACGAAACGCCCGCGGCGCCACGACCTGAAACGCCATGGAGGCAACGCCGGCGACAAATCCCTTCACCACGTCAAAAGCGAAATCGGGTCCAAAATACTCCCACATGACCCTGCATCCTTCTTCGCGAAGGCACCGCCGGGCAGTCGTGGGCTGACATGAAAAATGGAAAGGCCCCGTCCGTCACCGGCGGGGCCTCAAGAAAAATCCCTGCACGCGCCGTTGCGCGCACGCGAAAATCTCTCGGTTCACCCGCTCATGGTGGACACGATGAAAGAGCTGCAAAGCATGGCCGTGCGATTGAAAACGCCCATAGCGATCATCCCGAAATTGCCAAATGCCGACCCACCCGATGCGCATCACCAAGCAGCGCACGAGGGTCTGGTGTCGGCGCCATAGAAGCAGACCTGGGGGCTGCCGTCTGTGTGCCATTTCACAACGACCGGAAGACTTTTATAAGGCGTGATGAGCAAGCGTGGCCCGCAGGAAGGACCGCCATGAACGGCAATCGCTACTACGGGGTTCGGGTCGAGGGCGCCAAATACGGCGTGGGTTTTGGCTCCGCACTCGCCATCGCAATCTCCTACACCAACAATCATTCGATCCTGTGGGCGATCATCCACGGCATCTTGGGCTGGCTCTACGTGGTCTATGTCGCCCTGTTCGGGTGACGACGAACGCGCGAGGACCAGGACGCCCGTCATTGCGAGCCACCGGGTCCGCGCGGAGCGCGGCCCGATGACAGGCTCTGCGAAGCAGTCCAGGCCGTCACCCGCGAATTGCGCCTGGCCGGTGCCCGGCAAAATCTCACCACATGGCCGCCACGCAAGCGACAACCCACAATCGCGATTTCAGCGCAAACACGACGGAGGCTTGCGGCTTCAGCGATATTCAGGAGTTATTTGCAATGTTGAGTGCGGGCGAAAATAAGACAACGGGAAAATCCGGCCGGCGCGGCGCGAAGAAGAAGGCCGGGCAACGGACCAGGGCCGGCGAGCAACACGCAACTGCGGCCCATCAATTGCCGGATGCCTCGGCGGAGATCAGCCAAGAGAACAAGCAAGAGAGCACCCAAGAGAACAGGCAAGAGGCCGAGCAAGAGATAAGGCAAGAGACGAGCCGAGAGATCAGTGCTCAGGTACCCTCGGCTGCAGCCTTGCCAGGCGAGGCTTCCGGGATGGAGATCGCTGCAAGCGCGCCCGTCGCACCGGTGGAACCCTCCCAGGCCAGCCCGCAGGCGATTGCCGATGCCTATAGCGACTACACGAGGACGTCGCTTGAGCACGCCTGGAACTTCCTGGGAAAGCTCGCGGCGGCGCGCTCACCCGTCGAGGCCTTTGAGCTTCAGATGGAGTACGCGAAACAGGTGTGCGGATCGTTGATCGCCGAATCCCAGAAGATCGCCGAGTTGCATGGACAATTGACCAGACAAAGGGTCATGCATTTTGAGGGGTTCGTGGCCAAGCTCACCCAGACGACGCTCGAAATTCGCGCGACACGTCACTAACGACAACTGCGTATTCCGACACAGCGGGGGGGGAGCGAGCGTAGCCCGGATGGAGCGACTTGTCCGCCGTAGCTCGAAGAGCGAAGGCGGAAGCGAAATCCGGGCTACCTGCCGCGGTCTCGGCATCGGCTAACGCATGATCCGGAAAAGTGCGAAGCGGTTTTCCGAAAAGATCATGCTCAAACAACAACCTAAAGCGCGATGACGATTCATCTCAATCTCATCGCGCTTTAGCCAGTTGTCTTGGCCCGCTGCACTTCGTGCGGGTGACGACGATCGCCACGCCGGTTTGACTTGCGAACGTAGGTGACGAGTGCCTCGGGGTTCTCGAGCTTGATCTTCAGCGCCGCGACCAATGCGTCCTCGGCTTCGATCGTGAGCACCTTGGCACGCACCCCGAGCTTCAACCCGACAGTATATGACGTCATGGCAGACTCCACGGGTCCAAGCTTCCACCGTACCTCAATCGGCGTCTCTTCGGAACAGCCCTGCTCAACACATCCCCTTTCGCCGCCGAATAAAGCCGGATCACGACCGCTCTATCAGGATCGGTGAACCGAGCTCTTCGAAATGAAAGAGCTGAAAGACCCGCTGGCCGTTGAAGTCGAGCACTCTCAAATCATCGGTCTCGTGCAGATTGCTTTCGACCGCGTGAAAGTGCCCGCCGTAGCGCTCTCTGGCGAGCGACAAGGGAACCTCGAACGCGACGAACTTGCCGATACCTTTTTGCCTGAGCACCCCTAGGAGCTTCTGGTCGTCCAGGGACTGGTGCGAGGTGAGAATGAGCAGCGGACCGCTCGCCGTGAGCAGCAGAAGCGATTTCATTGGATCCTCCTTTGCGCCCCTCCCTACCTGATCTTCGCCAGGACTCCTTCAGGCGCTCCAGCTCCGTACGAACCTGCGCCTCCATGGCGTCTTGCAATGCGAGTATGCCCCTGCTGGACAATTCTGCGGAGGCCTTTCTGTCCAGATTCTGCTTCCAATCCCGGATGGCTTGCTTGGTGGCCTTTTGGGCCTCCGACGTCGTCTTAACGTACTCCTTCATGCAGGCGTCGGCCATTGAGCATGTCTGGCACTCCCGGGCCGCGGCCGGACCTGAAAGAAGCAGGGCGAGTGTCGCGGTAGAGACCCTCATGGCGCTTCCTCCCGCGATAGCACAGCACGTCGCAGGGATGCCCCGGGGGGAGCAGCGCCCGGCTGCTTCAGCAACCGTAGCCCGCCATAATTTCTCCTTCGCACGCGCGTTGTGTTGGACAACGGTGAGGCCTATCCTTCCGACGTTCGGACTGCCGCACTCCCATTGACGCCCGACTGGATGGAGCGCGCATCGGTGCCTGAAGCGAACGACCCCAAGCCTGATACCGACAAGCCTGAGGCCCAAAAGCCTGAGGCCGCCAAGCCGGACGAGGTGCGCGCCGATGGCGGGCTGGCGCGGGCCTATGACCAGATCAAGAGCGCAGAGCAGGACCTTGCGCGGCTGGACCGGCTGGTTTCCGGAATGGAACGCGGCAACGAAGTCCCGCGGGCCTCGCAGGCCAGCGCCGGTGCGAAGGCAGCCGAGGCTCCCAGGGACAAGGCGCCGGCACCGGTTAGCAAGGTGGGCAATCAAGGCCTGAAGGGAGATCGGACCATGCTGCGTGCCCTGGTTGGCCTCGTGCTGGCGATCGGCCTTCTCGGCGCCGCCTTCGCTTCGCAATATCGCGATGAGGCCAAGTCGATGACCAGGTCCATCATGGCGCGATGGGCTCCGCCGGCCGCGAGCGAACCCGCGCGAGCGTCCGTGGTCGAAAGTCCGGCGCAACCGCCGGCCGTGCAACTGGCTGCTGCGGATGGGCCCAGTCCGGTGCCCGCGCCGCCGCTCGGCAAGGAAACGGAAAGCGCTCCAAGAACTGACGCTCCAAGAGCTGAGGCTCCAAAACCTGACGCTGCAAGACCTGACGCGCCAAGAACCGGCGCCACGGCGCCTGATCCGTCATCGTCCGATCTCGCGCAATCGCTCAAGACCATCACCAGCGAGCTTGCGAGCATCAACGGAAAGCTCGAGCAACTGAAAAGCCGCAACGAGCAGACGCTGCGCGAGCAGGCCGACACCATTCAACAGCTCAAGGCGGCGCAGGAGAAGGATGCCGCGGACAATGCGCGCCTCGCCGCACAGGTCCAGGCGCTGCAAACGCAACTGACGACGTCAGCCGCGCCTGCACCCGCGAAACCGGTCGTGCGGAGCGCGACGAGCAACGAGACGGCTGCGCCTGCACGGCCGCACGTGCAAGCGACCGCCCCCCGGCGGCCCAGGCCACCGCCGCCGCGAGGACGCTGGATGCCCCCGCCCTATATGGCCGACCCCTACGATCCGGATTGGTAAGCCGTCAGCGTTCTCGGCCAAGAGGCTTGGTGCCAAGAGCCTTGGTGCCAAGAACCTTGGTGCCAAGAACCTTGGTGCCAAGAACCTTGGTGCCAAGAACCTTGGTGCCAAGAACCTTGGTGCCAAGAACCTTGGTGCTATGCTGCGCGGTGATCGGCCGGCAGGCCCTCGGCCAGATCTGTGCGACGTCACGACGGGCCTCGGCATGAAGGAGCAAGCCCATGACCAGGCACCTTTCACGCATCCTGTTGACCCCAATGATGCTTCTGTTTGCAGTCTGCGCGGCCAGCGCCGCAGACGGCTGCGGCACCGGTTGCCACGCCACCGTTTCCGGCGCGTGCGTGGTCGATGGCTGGGCAACGGGTGCGCGGGTCTGGAATCAATGTCCGGCCACGTCGCGTGCGCGTCCGCCTTGCGGCGGTTCGGATTACGTCTGGGACTCTCGCAAACGGGCTTGTTTCCCGTCGACGCGCGATTGGCTTTGAAGCTCAGCCCGCAGAATGGGGGCGCGCGAGCGCTCACCCCATCCTGCGAACGACGCTCTACGCCCGCCTCACCGTACCTCGCACACCGACACCTTGGCTTCGATCCCGGTCGGCTCGAGCTCTTCCGTCGCAAGCTCCTCGCTGCAGTACTCGCCGACCGAGACGTCCTTCATCCTGCGCTTGACCTGCTCGCACGTCTTGCGGACGTCTTCCGTGAAGAGCGCGCATTCCTCGATGCGTTTGAAGATCTTCCGCCCCTCGTCGCGATACCCCGCTGCCGTCTCGCGCATGAAGGCGATCGCATCATGGACCTGGGCTGTCAGCGCCTCGCATTTTCGCGCGGCATCGATCAGCTCGGCGCCCATGGCCTCGATCTCCTTTGCAGCGGACTCATAGTCACGAATGACCGCCTCAGCACTGAGCGCGCCCACGCGCGTGACCCCCTCGGTGTGCTCGACGTAATCGGGCAGCGCAATTGAAGCAATCGAGCTTCCCGTGCGCACCGATGCAATGTCCGCCTCGAGCTGGACCAGGTTTACGCCTTCACGTCTGCGCAATTGTTCGACACTTGCCATGATTGACCCTCCCAACGCTCCCCGTACCCCAAACGGCGCTGAGTGTATTACGTGGATAAGCGACCTTCTAATCAGATATGTCGTTGACAGTCGCAGCTTTGCCATTTTTGTGCAGTTTCCGCCCCGGCACGCAGCGATGATGGATGTCATCAGCGCTCAACCTCTCATAGTTGCGGTTCGAATTGCGGTGACGGTGCACCCAACTCTCGGAGGACAGGGACGAATCGTTGCAGTGATACCCCACACGATCCATAGGATGGGTGGAGCGAGTCGATCCCCATCGACCCCGTCAGGTGATGGATTTCGCAAAGCCTCAACTCATCCACGCGCTCCCACCAGACCCATGCCACGAAAAAGCAAACGCCTCCTCCCCCGCCTTCGCAGCGTCCGGCGAGGCGCCCGGTGGATGCGAAAGAGGTTCGCGCGCGCACCGCGGATGGTTCGGATCGCAGGCAGCGCGGCGATCCTGCTTGCGGTCGCAGCCCTTCTGAACATCGTCTATCACGTCATCCGCAAGCCGACCGAGCTGTTCGTCTTCGTCGGCAACGCGCTCGACAAGGAGCCGGCCGAGAACTGGCGGCAATACGGGCCGCTCTTTCGCGCCTATTCCACCGCGACGATCACGCCCGAATTGCTGGCCGCGCTGGCGCAGGTCGAGAGTTCGGGCAATCCGGTGGCGCGCACCTACTGGCGCTGGCGATTGAGCCTCAATCCGCTCGCAATCTACCGGCCCGCCTCCAGCGCCGTCGGCCTCTACCAGATGACCGATCCGGCTTTCGCCGACGCCGCACGGTTCTGTGTCCGCGGCAACGCGGTTACGGAGACTGGTTGCGGGTTCACGGGCCTCTATACCCGCGCGATCCCGAGCCACGCCATCGAGCTTGCATCGGTGTACCTGGACCGCAACGTGGCTGACGTTCTCGCCCGCGCGGGCGATGTGAAGGCAAGCCGCGAGCAGAAGCAGGATCTGGCCGCCTTCATCCATCTCTGCGGCGCAGGCCCCGCCACAGCCTACGCGCGCCGCAAGTTTCAGATGATCGCCGACGAACGCTGCGGCGATCACTCGGTTGCAAGCTATATCGCCAGGGTCAACGCGATGAAGCGGCAGTTCCTGCGACTATCGGCGGATGACCCGTAGGGTGGGTTTGCCTGCAGCGCGAAGCGCAGTGCATCAGCCTAGACATTCATTGTCGCGAGGGCGCGCGCTTCAGCGGGCTGGCCGGCGCTTTGAGGCGCGTTGATATCCTTCCAACACTCATCGCTTTCCCAACGCGCGCTTATGCGAGGCTTGCCGCGAAGAAGGCGCAACCAGTGCCTTGCCAGCCACGAATATCATGCGTTTTGGCAAAGGCTCAACCCGTCCCTATATGCGGGTGCTTTCCGCCGCGCGCTTCGCCCTACCTGATCTTCGCCAGGCACTCCTTCAGCCGCTCCAGCTCGGAACGAACCTGCGCCTCCATCGCGTCCTGCAATGCGAGTATGCCCCTGCTGGACAATTCGGCGGAGGCCTTTCGGTCCAGATTCTGCTTCCAGTCCCGGATTGCTTGCTTCGTGGCCCTTTGGGCCTCCAACGTTGCCTTAGAGTACTCCTTCATGCAGGCGTCGGCCATTGAGCATGTCTGGCACTCCTGGGCGGCGGCCGGGCTTGAAAGAAGCAGGGCGAGTATCGCGGTAGGGACTCTCATGCTGATTCCTCCCGCCCAGGAGCATAGCACGTCTCGGGGATGCCTCGAGGAGCAGCGCGCAGGATGGGTGGAGCGCTTGCGAAACCCATCGTGCCGCGACAGCTATCGATGGGCTTCGCTTCTCGTCTATTCCGCTCCGCGTCCGTCGATGGCCTTTACCACCAGTACGGCCACCGCCATCCCTCATAGCGGACCCATGACGACACATAGGGCGGGCCGTTCGGATCGACCCGGTCGTCTTCAGGGCGATAACGATATCGTGGAACAATGTAGTAATCCCACGGCGTCGGCCTGAGCACGGGCGCCGTGACGATAAGCCTCTGCTGTGGTTCGCGAACCACTTGGGCCTTCCGCGTCCGGGCCTCAGCGCCCGATATCCCGAGGTTGCACAGCACCAGGGCCGTTCCGAGCGCACACGCGGCGGTGATGATCTTCATGCGTTGGTCTCCTTCCCTGGAAGAGTGCAAAAGGACGCAAGGCAAGGCAAGCTAAATTCGCTCGCGCTACGTGCGCGCGCGGCGCAGAGCCTCCTCCAGCTTTTTCCTTTGCTTGTCCCACCGGCCCTGCTCGGCCTCGGCGCGTTCGTCGAGCGCGGCACGCTCGGCTTCGATCGCCTCCGCCTTCGCGGCGTGCTCCCGCCTCGCCGCGTCCAGCGCCGCCTGGGCCATGGCGACCGCCTTGTCGCGGCGCGCGCGCTCCTTGGCGAGGGCGACCTCTTCCTTGCGTCGCTCGGCGTCTCGCCGCCGCTCTTCCTTCTCGAACGCCGCGGCGGCTTTGCGCGCGTCTTGATCGTCAATCTTGCGTGACTGTTTTGTTACGCCCTCGGCCGGACGCTGCTTCGACTTGGATTTGGACTCGGGCTTGGACTTGGAGTTGGGTTTGGGTTTTCGCTTGGCCTCATCGTCGGCGAGATCGGTCGGCAGCGCGGCGCTCTCGGTGAACGGGCCGCCGGAGCCGACCGGGCGCCGGAGCACGACGCCCGGGCTTGCCATGGTCGCCGCGACGATGTCGGGGTCGTCGGTCTCCTTCGCGGCGCCCTGATGGAAGAGGTTGGAGCTGGCGCCCCAGGCCTCCAGCGCCGCCTTCATCGAGGGTGCGGCGACCGCCTGGTCGTAGAAGCCGAGCGAGGTCTGGTAGGTCTTCAGTTTTCTTTGCGGTTTTCTTGTCGCTTCGCTTTTCGGTTTTTTCGGCATGTCGCCCCGCGGCCCCGGCGACGCACCTGTCCGTCGCACCGGCGCCACCATGCCATAGTGCCCCTGTTTCGCCCGACGAGTCAAATTTTATTCGGGATCACCGAAATCGATGCGAGGCAAGCAACGACCGGGATTGCCGACGGAGCAGCACAATATTCGGTCCCGCAGACCCCTGAAATCACGCGAGTTTTCTACGGTGCGTGGGGTTGTTTTCGACATTTTTGTTGGCCGCGCAGTTCCGCGAGTGTCTCCCTACGCCGCGTCGACGTCCTCAGGCGCCGGACCTGCCACGAGCCCGTCGAGGCCGACCATCAGCAAATCGGCAATGTGCATCAGCTGGTAGAGCGGAATGTCGGCCTCGCCGTTTTCGGCCAGCGCCAGGAAGGCGGGCGTGACGCCGATGCGCTCGGCGAGCTGGACTTCGGTGTAGCCGCGGGTCTCGCGCGCCGCTCTGACGCGCGCACCGATCCCGAGCCGATGCCGGGACTGCTCGTCCGCGGTCATCATGACGGCCTGCTCGTCCGGGCTCGCATAACCCTCGGCGAACGCGGTGCCGATCAGTCTGCCCTTGCGCCAGGCGACGCGGCAGTCGTTGCGCAATCCGCTGCTGAAGACCAACGTGAACTGCTCGGCGACCCAGAGCGACGAGTTGAGCTGCAGGCGGGCGCCGGTGCCGGAGACATCGCGGATCGTGCAGGGCACGCTGATGAGGCTGCCGGTGCCGTTGTCGAACTCGACAATCCCGGTTCGCAACGTCTGATGTCTGGCAGCGGCACGATGCTCGCTCATGACCTGGACTCCCAAAGCTTGCGGCAGCGTCGAACGGCGGATCCGACGTATCCGTATGATCAGGACATGGATACCGCGGAATTTTTCCCGAACTCCTAAGGCTCCGGCACTTCAACCGGGACCGGACGCCATGGTAAAGGATTTGCTCCCAATCCATCTTTTCCGGCGGAATGCGTGCGGCGCGCCCGTGAGAGCGTTTTCGAGCGAAGTGGATACCGGTTCGCGTAAAGAAAACGCGCCAAAACAAAAACCTGGAGCCTTTCCCGTTCCGATTCCATCGGAACGGGAAAGGCTCTAGGGGGTGACGAGGCAAGCAATGACCGAATCGATGAAATGCCCGAACTGTAAGTCGGAGCACGCCTATCAGGACCGCGATCTCTGGGTCTGTCCGGAATGCGCCCATGAATGGCGCGCTGGGGGCGATGCGGCCGCGCCGGCTCCGCAGGAGGCCGGGGTGCGCGATGCGCATGGCAATGCGCTCGCCGATGGCGACAGCGTCATCGTGATGAAGGACCTCAAGGTCAAGGGGTCGTCGTCGGTCGTCAAGGGCGGCACGAAGGTCAGGAACATCCGCCTCCAGGACGCCACCGACGGCCACAACATCGCCTGCAAGATCGACGGCATCGGCGCGATGAATTTGAAATCGGAGTTCGTGAAGAAGGCCTGAGCCGCCCGCGTCCGCTCGCGCTATTCCTCCAGCAGCGCGTCATACCCCTTCGCGCTGAACGCCAGAAGACAAAACCCGTGCCCGAACGGATCGGCCAGCATGGCGATCCGGCCATAGGGCGCATCGCACGCGGGCGCCTCGAGGATCGCACCGGCGGCAAGTGCGCGCGCGACGGCGGCATCGACGTCGTCAACGACGACGTCGATATGCAGCGGCGTCCAGTGCCGCTCGTAGCGGCGGCGGTCGCTGCCCGCGCCCGGTGTGCCGGCCTGCTTGGTCAGAAGATACAGCGGCGCGGGCCAGCCCAGCAGCTCGACGAAGTCGGTGCCGAAGCGGCGGCCGACCGTGAGGCCGAAGGCGGCGGTGTAGAAGGTGGTCGCTTGCGCTGCGTCGGGAACGTCGATGTTGAGCAGGATGGTCATGACGGGCAGCGTAACCCGGACGGAGCGGACGCATAATCCGGAATCTTGCCGCACCTCCGGTCGCGCTATGCGATCACCGCTGCCGCTGCGCCAGATAGAACCCGCACAGCACCGTGACCAGACCCGCCACCTGCAACATCGTCGGCGGCTCGCCGAGCAGCAGCCAACCGACCAGGAGCGTCAGCGCCGGCACGCAGGCCGGGATCACGGCGGCGCGGGCGACGCCGAGGCGCTGGACCGAGACGGCGAACAGATAAAGCGCGGCGGGGCCGGCGAGCACGCCCTGCGCCAGCGCCTGAATGGCATTCTCGGTCACACCGATCGCCGCGACATGGGCGAGACCGACGGTGGCGAGATAGATCGGCAACAGCAGCAGCGACAGCACGTTGATGACGAGCGCGGCCGACACGGCGGAGACGCGCCAGTGCCGCAGCAGCGCGCCAAAACCGGCGAACATGAATCCGGTGAGCACGAAGGTCAGATCGCCGAGCACACCATCAGACCCGATATGGCCGATCGATTCCGCGCCGATCACGCAGAGGCCGCCGACGATGACCAGGGCGCCGGCAAGGCGCGACGCGGAGATGTGCTCCTTCAGCACGACTGCCGCGAGCAGGAGGCCGCCGAGCGTCGCGCAGGAGGGCTGGATCACGCTGCCGTGGCCGAGCGGCACGAACAGGAATCCAGTGTAGGAGATCAGCGACATCACGGGACCGCCGAGCACCATCAGCACAAGGCCCCTGCCCCAGCCGATGCCGCAGAGATCACCGATGCCGGCGCGCGCGACCAGCGGCAGGAACGCGATGCCCGACCAGACATAGCGATGCACGAGCAGATCGACCGGGGTGAAACCGACCTTGAGGCCGTGCCGCGTGCCGGCAAAGCCCAGCGCCCAGAACAGCGCAGCCGACAGGCCGCAGATGACGCCGAGTAACGCCGGCGCCGCATCGTTCTTCTGAATGAGAGCGTCAGCGCCGCTCGTTCGCTGATCCATCGACAAGCCTTATGTCAGCGCGTGAGCCGCCTCAACCCACGCCGTTGCAGGTCTGGCACGCAGCGTCGCCCAACCATCATGCCTCCTCGCCGAACACCATCTGCCATCCGTTGCGCGTGTCCATGTATTCCCGCACTTCGCGAATACGGTCCCCGGCCACCGTGAACACGAAGCAATAGTCGTTCTCGTAGGGCTTGCCGCCCGCAAGCGTGGCACGCATCCGCTCCTCCACGATCACGACATCGCCGTCGGCGTAGACGCCGCGGAAGGCGATATCGATCTCGGAAAACATCCTGTGCATCTCCTGCGCGATGAAGCGCGCGATCGCTTTCGCGCCCACCATGTGATCGGTGTGATCGAGCGCGACGGCGGTGGCGTTGCCCTTCGGCGCGATCCATTCGGCATCGTCGGTGAACAGTGCGGCGATGCGGCCGGCATCGCGCGACGAGAAGGTCTTCCAGGCGTTGAGAACGATGTCTTTCGGGCTGGTCACGGCGCGCTCCAGAACTGGCATTGAGGGGGCTTGCATCGAGGGCCGCCTTCTAGGCCACCATGCGCGTTGCGGCTCGCCACAATCGGACTCGGTCATCCCGCGGCCCTTCCGCCCGCGCGGGCATGCGCTATCATCCGGCCATGCTGAGTTTTGACGACTGCAACG
The DNA here is from genome assembly GCF_004634465.1 of Bradyrhizobium sp. MOS001. NCBI lineage: Bacteria > Pseudomonadati > Pseudomonadota > Alphaproteobacteria > Hyphomicrobiales > Nitrobacteraceae > Bradyrhizobium > Bradyrhizobium sp. MOS001. The sequence continues at coordinate 49,607 of NZ_SPVJ01000038.1, read as the reverse complement.
CCGCGCGCCTGCGCAGGGATCCCCGCTATGACGGCCGCTTCTTCACCGCAGTGAAGACCACGGGCATCTATTGCCGCCCGGTCTGTCCGGCCAAGCAGCCGCTGACGCGCAACGTCGTCTATTACCCCACGGCGGCCGCGGCCGAAGCCTCGGGATTCCGGCCCTGCCTGCGCTGCCGTCCCGAAACCGCGCCGTTCTGCCCGGCCTGGAACGGCACGCGTTCGACGGTCGCGCGCGCGGTGAAGCTGATCAACGAGGGCGCGCTCGATGAAGATTCGGTGGTGACGCTCGCGATGCGGCTCGGCATCTCCTCGCGTCACCTGGCGCGCTTGTTCGAGCGCCATGTCGGCGCGACGCCGCAGCAGCTTGCCAAGACGCTGCGCGTCCAGCGCGCAAAACGCCTGCTCGATGCTGGTGAACACACCATGACCGACATCGCGTTTCAGGCCGGCTTCGGCAGCTTGCGCAGATTCAACGCCGCGTTCGCCGAGCTCTATGGAAGATCGCCGTCCAGCCTGCGCTCATCGAAGCATGCGTAGCCCGCATCGAGCTGCGCAAGTTCGCTCAGAAAAATCCGGGGCTGAGATCGAGCCCATAGGTCAGGCTCAGCACGAACACGAACAGCGCGGCGGCTGCGAACAATGCAATATGTCTGAGAATAAACGCGCGCGGCGAGGTGGTGGCAATAACTGCTTTTTGCGCAACGGGCATGACGGCTCCATTATGAAAACGGTTTTTGGCCGCCACTAAGCGGCGCCCGCATCAGGCGCCGCGATCTGCAAAGCAACTATTAAAGAGATCACACTCGTCTTGAACGGCCGTCCACAATCGGCGCGCGACGGCGGTTTTTCTTGCCGCGACTTTCTCAACCCGCGCACGGCCGCGCCAGAACGTGGCTCGCTTCTCAAAAAAAAGACCGCGCTCCTGAAAGGGAACGCGGTCCATGCAGGCTCGGGAGGAGACGAGCCTGTTTCATGTCTTCAAGCGATTGAGATCAGCGGGCCGTGCCCGTCGTGACGTCCGCGGTCTTGACCTTGCGCGGCGTCAGCACGCGGGCCTGGTGGACCGAAGCGACCGTGGTCGGCACGGTTGCCTGCTGCTCGACATGCGCGGCACCAAGCACGCGCACCTGCAGGGGGGAGACCGGGAAACCGTTGGCCTCATAGGTCGGCAGCTCGGCGGCGAAGGCCGCAGTGCTGCCCGCGATCGTCAGGATGGCGGCGGCGATCGACAGAGTCTTCTTGTTCATTGGTGATGCTCCTGAGTGGAAGGTTCGGAGCACATTTAAGCGCGTTTTGCTGCATTGCGACATGCTCTGTTGCATTGCAACAGCGCGCCCTCTGCATGGCAATATGTTTAATGCGCACAAGCGCTTGGTCGAATCCCCGCCGGACGCGACATGACGCTTTTATGGGCGGCGGTCAGGCACCGAGCACATGCCCCGCGTCCACGCGGCTTATTTCAACGCCGTCGCCAGCGATTGCAGCTTTGCGACGAGATTGGTGCCGAGCGCATAGATGATCTCGATGATCGCCAGCGCGATACCGGCTGCAATCAGACCGTATTCGATCGCGGTGGCGCCGGATTCATCGGCGGCAAATTCGATCAACAGGCATTTCAATTTCACAACTCGCATCCTTCCAACTCTACCGCACGTTGCCGGTACGGGAGAGATACCAAGTCGCAATCCAAGATTGAGTAAATTCAATCCCTTCAATTTGATGACAATGAATGGCTGCCGCTTTTCAGCCACTTGCCGCCCCTGAAACCGCAGGGAATTCGCGTTGCGCCTCTGCAACACCCGCCCGAAAAGACCCATTTCGCCCATTTGCGCCATTGCGCCGCCACACCATCCTCCGAACAATTGACGCGTCGCGTGCCTGGCTGTGCAAGATTGGTTCGAACAGAACCGTTTGGAGGCAGGGATCATGAATGATCGGCGGTCTCTTCTGGTGGCGGTCTCGTGCCCCTCGGCCGTTCTCGCCGGCTGGCTGGTGCTCTCCCTGTCCGCCTGCGCTCCGGCCCTCATCGAGAAAAGCAGCGCCAATGCTGCCGCCGTGTCGCGCGCGAAAGATCTTGGCCGGCTCGAGCTCGCCGACGTCCCGCATGCCGCGGCCATCGAGGATGGCATCGCCCTGACCGCCGATATCGCGGCCGCTGTCGCTGCGACGCCGAATCCGGATCCGGCCCCCGAGGCCGCAACAGCCGAGACGCCCGCCGCCGTCATCAAGCTCGCCTCGGCCGATCCGGCCCTGATCTTGCCGGCGGAAGCGCCGCCGGCGCTACAGATTTCGCCTGGACCGGCGCCCGTCCTCAGCGAGGCTGCACCAGCAGAGGCCGCACCGGCGCCGGAGCCCGTGGTCAAACTCGCCTCCGCCGATCCCACCGAGATCGTGACGACAGATGAGCTGTCGCCCGCGGCGATCGCGACCGGCCCAGCGCCTGCCGCGAGCAAGCCGTCGCCGCCGGCCGACACCGTCGCCGTGCTCGATGAGTGCTTTGTAATGGACGCCTGCATCGACCGCTATCTGTGGACGCTCTATCAGCGCACCGCGAAGGAGGATTCGATCAAGGTCGAGGACCGCCGCCCCGTCACCATCAAGCGCAGGGGCAAGATGGTCACGGTGATGCGCAGCTTCACAAAGCTGGTCGATCAGGATTTTGGCTGGAAGGATCCGAAAGCGGCCGATCGCGCCAGCATGCCGATGATGGATTACGTCATCGGCGGCATGGACAAGAGCTTCAAGCGAAAGCTGTTTCGCATGCTGCTCGCAGCCGAGGCCGCCGGCCTGTCGCCGGGCATCACCAGCGCGTTCCGCGACGACTACCGCCAGTCGATCGCGAGCGGCCTGAAGGCCGCCTCCGACCGCTCCTATCATGGCGGCAGCACGCGCGGTGGCTACGGCCATGGCATGGCGGCCGACATCGTCAGCACCCAGGGCAACAACCGCGCGCAGCGCTGGGTCTCGACCGAAATCCTGTGGAAGTGGGTTGACGCCAACGGCAAGGCATTCGGCATTGGCCGGCCCTATCTCGGCCGCGATCCGCCGCATGTCGGCCCGGTCGACGGCCAGGAATACATCTCGAAGCGTGGCACGGGAGATCGCAAGGAAGCGACCAACGTGAGGTCCAAGAAGGTGATGCGGGCCGCGGCCCACGCAAAGCTGCGAAAGACACACGCCGCGCGCGAGCAGAAGAGTTTGGCCAAGCCGCAGAAGTCGGCGCAATCGGCCGGCAAGCGCGCGACCTGACCCTGTTACGGCTTCCGCCCGGGGATCGGCAGCGGTACGAGGCGCATCTCGGCGGTGCCTGCGTCTTGCGTGCGCACCAGCACCGCAAAGATGGTTTCGACCGCAAGCCGCACCGCCGCCTGCATCGCCTTGCCCTTGGCCAGATGCGCCGCAATCAGGCCGGTAAGGAGATCGCCGGTGCCTGAGGGGCGGATCGGCAACCGCGGCGTCGCAAAGCGCGACAGCTGGCCGTCGGCGCACAGGATCGTCTCCACCTGCCCTTCTGCCGTGTCGGCGAGCGTGCAGCCAGTAGCGACGACATCGATGCGACGTTGCCCCGCCAGCGCCGCGCAGGCCGTGCGCAGGCTCTGAGTGTCCGCGATCGTGACGCCCGACAGCAGCTCGAGCTCGAACTGGTTCGGCGTGGTCAGGTTGGCGGCCGGCAGCAGCCGGTGCTGCACCACGTCCAGAATGCCGTCGGCAACATAGACGCGGCCGTCATCGCCGATCACGGGATCGCAGAGATAGACCAGCTTCGAATTCCGCGTCAGCGCCCGCTCGACGAAGTCGGCGGTCACAGCCGCGTTGCCAGGCGAGCCGAGATAGCCGGTGACGAGCACCGCGGCCTCATCGACGAGGTCGCGCTCCTCGACGCCTTTGAGGAGATCGGCGACGAGCTCGGTCTCCAGCACCCGCCCGCGCAACGTCGGATAACGCGGATGGTTCGACAGCAGCGTCGTCGGCACCGCCGCGACGTTCACGCCCTCCGCCTGCATGGCAAAGGCCGCCGCGCTGTTGCCGACATGGCCGTGAACCACCTGGCTTTGAATGGAGATGACGAGCATTGAGAGGTCCGTAGGGTCAAATACTGGATGACGCAAGGTAGCCCGGATCGAGCGAAGCGTAAGCCGGGGTCTGAGATTCCAGCATGATTCCCGGATTGCGCGGAGCCTGTCATCGGGCGGCCGCTTCGCGCCGACCCGTTGGCTCCATCCGGGCTACGGGACAACGCCATACCCCAGCCCCGGCCGCAGCGCCTGCATCTTCCGCGCCAGCCGCCGGTGCCCCGTCTCCTCCGACCGCGCCAGCCGGTCGGCGACCGCGATATGGTCCGCATCGCTCTTGTGCTGATTGAGCTTGGCCTGCCCCTCGACGGTGTCGACCACGAGATCGACGACCCGGATCGCAGCCAGCATGCTCTCGCGCTTGCCCGGCTCCATTTGCGCGAGGTCCCAGGGCTGCTTCGGCAACCGTGCCTCGGACACCGCAAGCAGCGCATCGCCATGCCCGCGGTTCTCGTCCAGTTCGCGCAGATGCGCCACGCCCGACAGGTGCACGGCCTCGTAGAGCCAGGTCGAGACATTGTCGCGCGAAGAGTACCAGTCGTTGGAGATGTAGGCGTCGTCGCCGGCAACGATCAGCAGGAAGCGCCGCGTGCCGTCTGCGAGCGACACGAGCGGATTCTTGGCGGTGAAATGGATCTGCACGATCACCTGCCCGTTGCGCTCGACCAGCACGAACGGCACATGCGAGGCCCGCGGACCGTGCTCGTCCGCCGCGACGATCATGCCGAAGCCGCGTTGCCCGGCAAATTCCAGCGCACGCTGCTCCTCGATGCGAAACTGGGGGCGAAGCACATGCATGGCACGGGTCTCAATGGCTCGAATAGGGAATGGCGAGCGAAGGCTAACCCACCAGCCGGCAAGATCTGAAGAATAATCGGCCCGCAAACGCCGATGTCAGCAATGCCTCAGCGCCGCGCCAGCGTCGCAAGATAGGCGCAGAACATGTCGGCCATGGCATCGGCATAGGCTGCGATCTCCGTCTCGCTCCGCGTCTCTTCCGAAAAACTCTTGCCGACCTCGCTCAGCGTCGCCGTGATCAGCTCGCCGGCAAGGATACGCGTCGTATCCGAGGCTTTCGGCAGCGCCTCCCGCATGAACGCGGCGACGATCCCCTCGCCGGCTGCCCGGGCGTCCTGCGCCTCGGGCGCGTCGCGATACAGCAGTGCAGCGTCACTGAGCGCGACGCGAATGGCGGCCTCCTCGCACTCGGAACGAATAAAGGCATGGACCAGCGCGCGCAGCCGCGTCGGCGGCGGCTTCGTCGGGTCCGCCAAAATGCCGCGCAGAAGCTCGCTTGTGCTCCGCCACTCATCGCTCTGGAGACGGAACAGAATCGCCGCCTTGTTCGGAAAGTATTGGTAGAGCGATCCGACGCTCACACCGGCCCGCTCGGCCACCCGTGCCGTGGTGAAACGCTGCGCCCCTTCCTTTGCCAGGACCTGAACAGCGGCATCCAGAATGGCGGCCACCAGCCCGCTCGATCGGGCCTGTTGCGGCTGTTTTCGTGAGGAAATTGAACGGCTTCGGCGATCGGCCATGGCGTGCTCGGGCAATGCGAATAGGAAATGCGACGAATTAGTCGTATCTCAATCCCTGCGCAAGCACGCGCTTCTTCGCGAACTCCGGAGACATCAAATGACCACCCCGACCATCACAACGCTTGCGCCGCTGCTGGATCGCCTGTTTGACGAAGCTGAAGCGGCCAGGGGCGCAACACATGCCGCCGTCGCCGATTTGTCCGACGCAGACCGGGCGCGGATGATGCGGAGCAAGACCGATTACCGCGACCTCTACGGACGCTTGAAGGACGCACCGCTCGCGGTCTCGCGCGAGACAGGTCACCTGCTCTACATGCTGGCGCGCAGTTCGCGCGCCAAGGCGATCGTCGAGTTCGGGACCTCGTTCGGCATCTCGACCCTGCACCTTGCCGCAGGCTTGCGCGACAATGGCGGCGGCCGCCTCATCACCAGCGAGTTCGAGCCGTCCAAGGCGGCGCGGGCGCGGGACAATCTTTCGGCTGGTGGGCTGATCGATCTCGTCGAAATCCGCGAGGGCGATGCGCTGAAGACGCTCAGCGCCGATCTGCCCGACACGATCGACCTCGTGCTGCTCGACGGCGCCAAGGCGCTCTACCCGGAGATCCTCGATCTGGTCGAAGGCCATCTCAAGCCGGGCGCGATCATCGTCGCCGACAATGCCGACGACAGCCCTGACTACCTCGCGCGCGTACGCGGGCCCGCAAGCGGCTACATGTCCACGCCCTTCGCCGAAGACGTCGAGCTCTCCGTGCGGATCAGCTGACGTTGCATAAAATCGACACTCTGAGCCGTCGTGCGATCTGTCGCGCGGCGACTTCGTCTTCTCGGCGAAACAGCCAAAACTCCGGCAAACCGCCGCCAACAGGCTCCGCCCTGTCGCAGGCTCGTCACTCACACGTGATACCTCCACCCGCCAAAAGCCATGTTTCGCGTGCTAAACATACCTACCGCGCGGTATCTTTCGCGTCCCCATCCCGAGCCGGCCATGACCTCCGCCTTCAATGCCTACGCAGCGCTTGCCCTCGCCATCGTCTTCGAGGTGACCGCGTCCGCCTTCCTGCAGCAGTCCGCGCAGTTCACGCGGCCATGGCCGACGCTGGCCATGGTGCTGTTCTACGTCGCCTCGTTCTACGCGCTGTCGGTGGCGATCCGGGTCATTCCGCTCAGCATCGCCTATGCGATCTGGGGCGGCGTCGGCATCATCCTGACCGCCACCGTCTCCTTCGTGCTGTTCCGCCAGATGCTGGACGCCGCGGCCTTCGTCGGCATCGGGCTGATCGTGTCAGGGGTCGTGGTCATCAACCTGTTCTCGCAAACGACGGCGCATTGATGCCGGCCAGCGCCTACTCCCGCGCCAAGCAGCCCGAGCAGGTCCGGCGCGCCCTGCTCGACCATGCCGCGGCGATCGCCATGGATCACGGCGTATCGGGGATCACGGTGCAGGCGGTGGCGGCGGCGGCCGGCGTCACCAAGGGCGGGCTGTTTCATCATTTCGGCAGCAAGCAGGCGCTGATCGAGGGCCTGTTCGCCGATCTCCTCGGCCGCGTCGATGCCGAGATCGACGCCGCTATCGAAGCCGACCCGAAGCCGCGCGGCAGCTTTACGCGGGCCTATGTCAATGCGGTCTTCACCGGCAAGGCCTTCGGCTTTGCGACGCCCTGGGCGGCGCTGAGCATGGTCGTGGTCACAGATCCGTCCCTGCGCCGGCTCTGGAACGACTGGATGAAGGCGCGCCTGAAGCGTCACGGTACGACCGACACAGCGCCCGAACTCCACGTCGTACGCCTCGCCGCCGACGGCGCCTGGCTGTCCTACATCACGACGGGACAGACGCGCATGGGCGCGGACTTGCGTGCCGTGCACGACCGCCTGATCGCACAGACCTATCGGCGCGGATAACCGGAACGACGGCTATTGGCTCTGCACTGCCTTGGGCGGACGCGGCGCGGATTTGGCCGGCTTTGCACCGGACTTGGCCGCCGCGCGCGGCGGCGGTTCGTCGACGGACACCAGATAGGCGGCGAGCGCCTTGGCGGAGTCGGCGCTGGTTACGTAATGGTCCTTCAGGAACCAGGCGAGCGTCAGGCTAAAGCGCCCTTTCGCCAGTCCCCGCGGGCTGCGATGGCAGGTCGCGCAGCCGTCCGCGAAGAGCTTTGCGGCCGGCTTGCCGGCATCGAGGTTTTGCGCGGACGCGACCGTCACCGTCAGCGCCGCGGCTGCGAGAGTCACCAAAGGCGCGATCACGTCGCGCCCCGGTCGAAACAGCGAAATCAATGTCGTCCCCTAGAGCGTTTTCGAGCGAAGTGGATTCCGGTTCGCGTAAAGAAAACGCGTCAAAAGAAGAATCGGCCCCGTCGCGCGCTCACGCCGCCAACAGCTGATCGAATTCGGGCGGAGTGTAGGCCTTGCCGTCCGGGTCGGTGATGACGACCTTCCATCCCTCGCTCGCCCATACTTTTGCCTTCGCCACGATGAGCAACCGGCTCTCGCGGGCGAAACTGCACTTCTCATTGTCGCGTTCTGCGACCATCTTATAGGCCAATGCGCATCCCCTTGCGTCGTCCTGCACCCGCTCCCTCGTGGCAGCGGGCTTTGGCGGCAATTCGCCGGGAGCGTGGCAATTTGGTGCCATCGACGGCAGCATTGTGCCCTGGTTCCAACTGAGCGACGGAGATTGATCGTGCGCAGCATCAGAAATGCGATTCTGCTTGTCGCGGGCTTGCCTGGCGTGGCGCTGCTTGCCACCGCACCTGCGCGGGCGCAGACCTACGATCCGCGCTATCCCGTCTGCATCGAGATCTACACCATCGACGGCAGCAGCATCGATTGCAGCTTCACGTCGATCACGCAGTGCGCCGCGACTGCTTCCGGGCAGTCCGCCCAGTGCTACGCCAACCCTTATGCCCTGCGGAGCCGGCCACCGGGCCCGGGTCCATCGCCGCCGCGACGGAACCGTTAAGGTATCGCGATCCGCTTAGTGGACGCGAATGATATGGGGACGGCCGAGATCGATCAGCCCCTGCACCGCCGAGAGACGGTCGTCCAGCGCTGCGATGGTCAGCAGCAGGTTGTTGCGGCGCTCGTCGAGCATGCCCATCTCGGCACCGGTGAGCTTCGTGCTCGTCCGCTCCTTGTGAATCCCGTCGAGGGATTTGCGCAGCCCGGCGATCAGGCTGGACAGCTGTTTGGCCTCCTTGGTCATCGACCGCTTCGCGACATTTTGGCGGCGCGTCTCCGCCTGGCTCTGTCTCATCGTCATCCTCCCGTTGCCCCGCTGCCCCGAGTGGATGCTTACAGCTTTGAGTACACATATTACGATCGATGAAATCTGCCCGCGAAGAACTTTCTTAAATTGGACAAGCCGGGAACCTGACTCGAACCAAACGGAAAGCCCGGCGCGAGGACCGGGCTTTCGTTGGCAACGCCAGGGCTGTTTGAGCGTCAGCTCGCTTGCAGCATGAACGCGTCGAAGTACGCCGCGAGCGCAGAAAAAGCGTCGATCGGAAGAACCTGCGCGACATATTGGTCGGGGCGCACCACGACGATGCAGCCAGCCCTCCGATCGATACCGCGCATGGTGAAAACGTCCTGGCCGCTCTTGAGGTCCGGACAGAACATCTTCTCGTAGTCGATCAAGCCGTGTCGCCCCTTGCGCGGCAGCAGCAGCGCCGGCATCGCCTCCACGGCGAGCGCGCGATGATCCTGCTGGAAGACGGCACGCAGGTCGATCACGCTGTCGATGTCGGCTCCAGCGGGCGTATGGCGACGGACCGGCGATTCACGGGCCTCTGCGAGAAAATCACACAGCGCGCGGATCGCCGATCCCGCGGCGGCGGGATCCTCCGCGGGCGAGAACGCGTAGATGCGGAAGCGGCCATCAGCCTGCGATGCGTGGCCGAGATGGACAGGCTTGGCATCCCCGAGCCGGATCACCGGCGCGGAATGAAAGCGTGTGCCGATGACGAGGCCCTGCGCGAGTTGCTGATGGGATGATGCACCGGTGAGGAGCGACGGCCGGTAATGCGTCGCGGTGCCCGCGGTGTAGCGCCCGTGCCTGACGAAATAGTCCTGCGTCCTGGCGGCATCGGCACCACCGGCCTTGGCGGCGGAGGCGAGAATTCCTGCCCATTCGCGATCGAAATCGATCAACTCCTTCGCCACCGCCTGGCGCTCGGCCGAATAGGAATGCAAGAGGCTCGGCGCACTCTGCCTCCGGAGGACGGCCGCGAGCTTCCAGCCGAGATTGAAAGCGTCCTGCATCGAGACGTTCATGCCCTGCCCCGCCTTCGGGCTGTGGGTATGGCAGGCATCGCCGGCGATGAAGATGCGCGGCAGGCGCGAGGCGATCTCGGCCTCCGGCACGTCGTCGAACTTGTCGGTCAGGCGCTGGCCGATCTCGTAGACCGACCACCACGCGATCTCCTTCACGTCAAGCGTGTGCGGCTTCAGGATCCGCTGCGCTTTCGCAATCACGTCATCGGCCGTGATGTTGCGATTGGCGACGCGCTCGCCGACATCGAGTTTTGCGAGCTCGACATAGAGGCGGACCATGTAGCCGCCTTCGCGCGGAATGATCAGCAGGCTGCCATCCTTCGCCGACTGGATCAGGGCCTTGAAGCGGATGTCGGGAAAATCGGTCACCGCCAGCACGTCCATCACGCCCCAGGCGTGGTTGGCGGAATCGCCATGCAGTTCGCGGCCGATCGATTTGCGCACCGTGCTGCGCGCGCCGTCGCAGCCGACGACGTAGCGCGCCCTGATCGTCTCCACCTTCCCCTCATTGCCGGCATCGGCACGTTCGAGGCGCACCGTCACGGCATGGTTGGCGGGACCTGCCGCCGGATCGACCTCGAGGTCGAGCAGGCGCCGGTTGTAATGCGGTTCGAGCTTGGCCGGCGATTTGCGCATGAGATCGAGAAAGCCGTCATGGATGCGCGCCTGGTTGAGGATGACATGCGGGAATTCAGACAGCCCGTCCTCGACATCCTGCACACGCCCGCTGCGGACGATCGTCTCGGGCTTCCGTTCGTCCGGCTTCCAGAACGTGGTCTCGTTAACCCAATAGGCTTCCTTCAGCACGCGCTCGCTAAACCCATAGGCGTGGAACATCTCCATGGTGCGGCAGGCGATGCCGTCGGCCTGCCCGACCAGCAAACGGCCCGGCTTCTGCTCGACGATGCAGGTCTTGATGTCGCCGAATTGCGCAAGCTGGGCCGCGAGCGTCAGGCCCGCAGGGCCGCAGCCGACGATGAGGACATCGACCTCTTCAGGCACGGCCCCGGCTGCGCCCGAAGCCTGAATACGTTCGGCGGGATCGGCGATTTCAGGATCGCCCGGCTGAAATCCATTGAGATGGAATTGCATGAGCACCTCTCCCGTCAACGTCTTCTTCGATATTGCTCAGTATGCTGACTATCAGTATACTTGTCAACGATCCGCGCATTCCCTGCCGCAACGGAGAATTCGGTGAAAGACAACAACGACATACCCGGGCACCTGGCGCGCCGGTTCCAGCAGATCGCGGTGGCGGTGTTTCTGGCCGAAGTCGGCGAAGCCGGCTTCGACCTCACGCCGGTGCAATACGCGGCCCTTGCGACCATCAAGGCCAATCCGGGGCTCGACCAGGTGACGCTCGCAGGATTGATCGCCTACGACCGCACCACCATCACCGGGGTCATCGACCGCCTCGTCCAGAAAGGCCTTGCCGAGCGCCGCGCCTCCAGCCGCGACCGCCGCGCCCGCGAGCTCGAAATCACCGACGAGGGCCGACGCACGCTGCGCAAGATCACTCCGGCGGTGGAGTCCGCCCAGCGCGTCATGCTGCGCGGCCTCAGCGCGAAGGAAGGTGAAGAGCTGATGCGGCTGCTGCGCAAGGCCATTGCCGCCGGCAATGAGCTCAGTCGCGCCCCGCTGCGCGAGCTGGAGGCATGAACCCCGTATTTCCATCCGTAATTGTCGCAGTGCCGCGAAACCTGGAACTAACCTTCGGCTGCTAGGGTCGGCAACATTCGGCGTTTAACGCGCGATTTACTTTGCCGCTCGGGAGTTTCGGATGTTCAGGTTCCTCATTGCGGCGACGGCCATCGCGCTCTCGGCCGGCCCAGCGCTTGCTAACGGCCATGGCGGCGGCGACCCTGCTCCGCCGAAGCCCGAGGCCACGACCGCACCGGCAAAGGTGGTCCTGACCAAGCAGGGCCCCACGCTCGTCGACCTCAAGGGCATGACGCTCTACACTTACGAGCGCGACACCACCGGCAAGACGTCGAACTGCAACGGCAAGTGTACCGAAAGCTGGGTCCCGCTATCCGCTACGGTCGACGCCAAGGCCATCGGCGACTTCACCGTGATCAGCCGCAACGACGGCAGCAAGATGTGGGCGTACCGCTATCGTCCGCTCTACACCTCGCCGGCCGACAAGGCGCCAGGCGATGCCAACGGCAATGCTACGACGCTGCAATGGCGCGTCGCCCGGCCTGAGAACTAGGTCTCAACCGGCAGCCCTGCCCACGACGAAAGCCTCGTGAGCAGTGGAATAACCGATCGCACCGCGCTTAGCCGCGCCAGCTAGACCCCGCGTCGACCCGTGCATTCTGCCCGGGCGGCAGCACCACCACCGTGGCATTCAGCTTCACCCGGTCGAACAGATCGATCACGTCCTCGTTGCGCATCCGGATGCAGCCGGACGAGATCGCCTGCCCGATATATTCCGGCTGGTTGGTGCCGTGGATACGGTAGAGCGTGTCCTTGTTGCCGAGGTAGAGGTAGATGCCCCGCGCGCCCAGCGGATTGGCGGGGCCACCGGCGACGCGCGCCGGATACGGTCCGAGCCGCGCCTGGATCTCCGCTGTCGGAACCCAGTCGGGCCATTCCGCCAGACGGCCAACGCGCGCGACGCCGGAGAAGGCCATGGCTTCCTCGCCGACCGCGACGCCGTAGCGGATCGCCTTGCCTTCGGGCAGCACGAAATAGAGGTAGCGCGCATCAGTATCGACCAGGATCGTGCCCGGCTGCTCCTTGCGCGGGTAGTCGACGATATGACGGAGATATTGCTCCGGCACGTTCGCCTGCGCGTAGGGCGTGTGCGCAAGCAACTGCCGGTCGCGCGGCGTCATGCTCGCATCCGTCGATGGAGAAAGCGTCGTCTGCATGCAGCCGGCGAGCGGAAGCATGGCCATGACGAACAATACGATTAGAGATTTTGGCACCACCGGCCCCCCGATAGCGGATAGCAGCGCCCCCAGCCCCACTAGATGCTGCCCAAATCGTGCTGAAAAAAAGGCAGTGCGGAACACGTGCGCGTGTTCCACTGGCCTGGTTCCATCACCACAAACGGCGGAGAAGCGTCGCACAGTCTCCATCCCCTCGCCTTGCTTTGGTCAAACCCGGCTGGACTCGTGGGTCATCGTGCTGACTCATCGGATTTGGGATGGGTTCACCTCGACAGATCGGCTCGCGCCAATGCGGACGCCCATACTTTAAACACTCGGACTTCAAAGGAGCTGCGATGCTCGCGACGCTGAACTCTAGGCAAATCGTCGATGAGATCGTGAAGGACACGGTCAAGGACAACGATCCGCACGACGCCGTTGAGATTTCACCCGACATGGTGCTGGCTTCGCGCCCCATCAGTGGTGCGCCCGCGTTGGCCCCTGAGATCGCAACCCGTCCAGAGCCGAAAATAGATCCGAAATTCGCGCCGGAGCGCACCATCAATCCGGAGCCGAAATTCAGTTCCGTCCTGGAGCCGCAGGCGGCAACGCCCTCGGTCGACACCGCCGTGCGCGTCGCCGCCAGCGATGGTCGCAACCGGCAGAAGCGATCCTCCGCCGGCAAATGGCTGCGCGGCGCGTTCGTCATGATCTTGTTTGCGGGCGGAAGCGCGGCCGCCACTGTCGCCTGGGAGAAACATGGCGACACGGCCAGGCAGATGCTCGCCGAATGGACACCTGCGTTGACTTCGCTGTTGCCTTCGACATCGCGAACGGCGGCACCGGTGACCGCCGCGCCGGTCACCGCCGCGCAGGCCGCGCCGCCCGCGGAGCCGGTCGCAACGGATCAAGCGGCGGATCAAGCTGCTCAACCTGCGGCGCCGCCTCCGGTTCAGGTTGCAGCAGCAGCACCTGTCGCAACACAGCCCGATCCCGCGCAATCGGTCCAATCGATGACGCGCGATCTCGCAGCGATGGCGCAGCAGATCGAAGCGCTCAAGGCCAACATCGCCGAGCTGAAGGCCGGGCAGGAGCAGATGGCGCGCGAGATGGCAAAACCACCCGCGCCAAAGCCGGTGGCTGAGGCCAAGCCGGTCGATCCGCGCGCGCGCGTGTCCACGCTCCCGCCGCGATCTCCGGCGCCTCCGGTTCGCAAGCCGAAGCCGGTCGTGTCGCAAACCTACATGCCGGCCTATTCGCCCGCGCCGCCTGCACCTTCGCAGGCTGCCGCGGCCGCGCCGACAGCAGCACCGGTCGCCACGACGCAAGCCGTTGCCGATGACGACGGACCTGTCGTGCGTCCGCCGATGCCGCTGCGCTAAACCAGGCGCCGGCGCAGCGTCGCTGTCGCGACGTCGCCCAAGCTGTCCGAGTCGATGCGACGCGTTGAGTCCGGGCAATCGATCGTCTTCCGTCAAGAGAAAAGGCCGTCGGGATTTATGCCGCCGGCCTTCTCTTGCAGCTGCCGGTTCCCGGAGCCCGGTTCTGCTGCAATTCCATGCCTTATGATCACGTCGACATATTTAATAAAATCTTAACGCACCTGAATGCTGCACATGATTTCTGCGCCATAAGCACAGAGATTGCGCGACCCGTTCATTCGAAAATATCGACTCAGTGGTATCATCCGAGATGTGTTGAGACTTCCACTGAAGCTCACGTCGTCACACCGGGGAAATCGAATGCCCTACTATTCCTTCGATCTCGTGGTTGGTGAAGAGTTCAAGAACCAGGGTGGAATCATCCTCGAAGACATCGAGGTCGCTTCCGATCGCGCCGTTCAATTGGCTACCGAGCTGTCGCAGGTGAAGCCGGAGCTGCAACGGAAGGGTTGCGCGGTGCGCGTCACCGATCGCGATCACAACGAGGTCTATCGCACGCCGCTCGATCCCGTGCCGGCCTGGCGACGCTAGGCCACAGCATTTTCGAGCGATTTGGAAACCGGTTCGCGCAAAAAGCGCGTCGATCCGGGACTCAAAAGTACCGTTCCGGGTCATCGGAACGTGGCCTTAGCCGTCCAGCTCCGGCGGCTCGAACCAGTTCGTCAGCGACAATCCGCCGTCGACGACGAAGGCTGCCCCGGTGACGTAACCCGAGAGCTTGTTCGACAGCACCGCAAGCGCCATCGGCGCGAGGTCCTTGGCCTCGCCGAGGCGCCCGAGCGGAATGTGCTTCGCCAGCGAGGCGTCGGCAACGAACCCGCCCGCCGCGATCGCGCCGGGCACCAGCGCGTTGACGCGGATGTCGTGACGCCCGAGCGTCTTCGCGAGCTCCTTCACCAGCATCGCCATTCCCGCCTTCGCCGTCGAATAATGCGGCAGGTTGCGCGGCGTGCCCGCGTGCAGCGAGGTGAGAAACAGGAACGAGCCCGGCCGTTTCGCAGCGATCAGCCGTTTTGCCAGCCCGCGCGCCAGATGGAATCCGGCATCGAGATTGACGGCATGCATCTCCTGCCAGGTCTTGCGGTCGACCGCGAGCGCATGATCGGCCTCACGCCGCGGCGGCGATGCGCTGTGCACGAAATGCGTCACCCCACCGATCCCCTCTGCGGCGGCCAGCAGGGCATCGCAAGCGTCTGACCTGGCGAGATCGCCGACCCACGGCACCGCCAGTTCAGGCCTGCCGCTCGCGCTGATCGCCGCACTCACCCGCTCCAGCCTCATATCGGCGAACATGGTCCGAACGCCCTCGCCGACCAGCGCCTGCGCAATCGCGCGGCCGATGCCGTTGCCTGCGCCGGTGACGAGAGCCGTGTCGCGTGCGGGGTCGAACGGCGTGCTCAACAGGCTCATGTCGCTCTCCGTGGCCAGGACGGGGTGACGATAGCGCACCGCACCGGGGAGCGACAAATACGTCCCGGCACCATTGCGGAGTGGCTTGCCGGACGCTAGCCTCCAAAAAACGGAGGAGATACCAAGGATGCGCACCGGTTTCCTGATCGCAGGTCTGTTACTGCTCGCCGCGCCGGCCCAAGCGGCGGACCGTGTACGCTCGACCTATGTGACGATGGTCTTGCAGGCCTTCGCCGCCAAGGTGGAATGTCCGAACACCGATCTCGTCTATCAGGACCTCGTGCAGAAGGCGCAGCAGATGCAGCTGCCGGACGGCACCACCGAGAAGGTGCGCAAGGCGATCGCCTGGATGCACACCGGCGGCAAGATGGGCGAGAAGCAGGACGACGATTTGATGGCCGAGGTCGCGGTCGCGACGCAGGCGACCGACATGGACCAGCGCCGCCTCGGCATGCCCGGCTGGTGCGAGGCCCAGAAGACCAACCTCGCCGGCCTGATCCGCAGCAAGGGCGGCTAGGCGCTCTCTCGCGGGCATTAAGCACGCCGCGGCGGAACCGTCGCGGCGGCTAACTATCGTCATAATCCTCGACACCATGCGGCCTCTTCGAATTCGAACAGGAGAGCCCACATGCGGAGTATCCATTTCGTTTTCGCCGGCGCATTTGCGGCCGCCGCGGTGCTGACCGCGCCCGCCCTGGCGAAGAATTCCGATGCCCAGAAAGGCGAGGAAAAATCCACCTCGTCATCCTGTAGTGCCTACCAGCAGGCGCCCGACGGCTCGTGGGAACCGCTGCCCTGCAAAGAGACAGGCGAGCGTCCCCAGCCGCAGACACAAAATCGCACTCCGCAGCCGGGCGCCGACCGCGGGGAGCGCTGAGCGCGCTGGCCGCGGATCAGCTCTGGTGCGGGCCGCGGATGATCTTCATGGCGTCCTCGATGTGACGCCACTCCTTGGCCTCATCGGCCTCGCCGCGGCCCTCACAGGCCTGGGCCTGCTCGGCGGCCTTCGCAATCGCAGCGAAACCATGTTTTTCCAGCATCTGGCGCGCGATGGTGTGGACCTGGACCTCGGATATCATGGGCGCTCTCCTGTTCAGGAAACCGCAGCGCCTGGCTTGGCGCTCCGCGGCCTCTGACAACGATTTCGCCGCAGGTCCCGTTCCGCCCACGACCGATCACATCGGCAGGCCCGGAATTCGAACTGACGAGCAAGCAAGACAAAGGCGGTCCGCTATGCCCAGCGGACCGCCTTCTCACCCACCCCAAATTTGCAGTGTACCGGCCGGATCCCCTACCCGACCGCCGCGCGCTTGCGCTCGATATCGTTCGGCACCTCGATATCGACCTCCAGGGTCGATACCTCGTCGCCGCGATCGAGCCGGACGATGACCTTGGTCGGGTCCAGCGTGACGTGCCTGGACACGACAGCAAGAATTTCCTCGCGCAGCACGCCGAGCAGATCGGGCTGGCCGCGCAATCCGCGTTCATGGGCAAGCAGGATCTGCAATCGCTCGCGAGCGACCGGGGCAGAGGCCTTCTTGCC
Organism: Bradyrhizobium sp. MOS001; assembly: GCF_004634465.1. Taxonomy (NCBI): domain Bacteria; kingdom Pseudomonadati; phylum Pseudomonadota; class Alphaproteobacteria; order Hyphomicrobiales; family Nitrobacteraceae; genus Bradyrhizobium; species Bradyrhizobium sp. MOS001. The sequence continues at coordinate 32,451 of NZ_SPVJ01000038.1, read as the reverse complement.
GCGGAGAAGCCGAAGCAGACCCATGCTCATGCAGCCCTCCGTCGCAGCAGACGATCCATGAAGCGCCTGCGCTCGGCCGGAACCTGCATCGCCACGGTGTCGCCGCACAGCCGCCGCGCCGCGTCGATATAGGCCCGTGCGGGTGCGCCGTCCACGTTCGACAGCGTCACCGGCGTGCCGACATTGGAGGCCTTCAACACGTCCTGGCTCTCGGGGATGATGCCGAGCAAGGGCGTTGCGAGGATTTCGAGGATGTCGTCGATGGTCAGCATCTCGCCGCGCGCGGCGCGCGAGGCATCGTAGCGGGTGATGAGAATGTGCTTCTGGACGTGCTCGCCCTTCTCGGCCCGCACCGTCTTGGAATCGAGCATGCCGATGATGCGGTCGGAATCGCGCACCGAGGAGACTTCCGGATTGGTGACGATCACGGCTTCGTCCGCAAAGCGCATCGCCATGGAGGCGCCGCGCTCGATGCCGGCCGGGCTGTCGCAGATCACCCAGTCGAAGCGGTCGCGCAAATCGTCGATGACCTTGCCGACGCCCTCTTCCGTCAACGCGTCCTTGTCGCGGGTTTGCGAGGCCGGCAGCAGCCAGAGATTCTCCAGCCGCTTGTCGCGGATCAGCGCCTGCGGCAGCTTTGCGACGCCCTGCACCACGTTGATGAGATCGAACACGACGCGGCGTTCGGCGCCCATGACGAGGTCGAGGTTGCGCAGGCCGACATCGAAATCGACGACGACGACCTTGTCGCCGCGCTGCGCCAGCGCAGCCCCCAGTGCGGCGGTCGTCGTGGTCTTGCCGACCCCACCCTTGCCTGATGTCACGACCAGTACCTTACTCATCTGAAATGTCTCCTTTGCTGGTCAGTTCAGTGCTGTAATTCGCATGGTATTCCCCTGCAGCCAGGCCTGCGCCGGCTTGCCGCGCAAAGCGGCGTCGATGTCGTCCGCAGTCTGGTAAAATCCATCAATTGCAAGCAGTTCAGCCTCGATCTTCTGACAATAGATGCGGGCGCTCGTGTGCCCATTGACCCCCGCCATGGCACGGCCGCGGAGCGCGCCGTAGATGTGGATGGAACCGCCGGCGACGACTTCGGCGCCGGAGCCGACCGATCCGAGAATGGTGACGTCGCCTTCCGGGAAGATCACGGTCTGGCCCGAGCGCACCGGGCTATCGAGCAGGAGCGAGGTCGGCTTGGTTACGGCCTTCGCCTCGGCCTTCTTCGGCGCGCTCGGCTCGACCACGCAGCTGCGCCCTCCCGAGAGCAGCGGCGGCATCGTCGGCGTCAGCCGGCCCTCCTCCACCCCCTCGATCCCGAGCACCCGGATGTTGCGATCCTGGAGGCTCGTGAGCAGATGGGCGATGCCGGACTGGCTGAGATCGACCGAGGACAGATCGATCACCACGGGCCGGCCGGCGAAGAAACCCGGCGAGCGCGCAATCGTGGCGTCGATCTCCTGCAGCCAGTCCTGGATCGGAACCGTCGGCACGAACACGAAGGCCACGTAGGAGCGCCCGCGCAGGCGAACCATTTGGCGTTGGACTTTTGCTGCAGCCTCCATAGCGGCCGACTCGATCCCTGTTATTGAATGGTTAACGATGCGGCGGATTTGGTTAACGGCGGGTTAATTTATCCGTGGGTCACGTGGGGGTGTGGACGGGCTGGGCCTGCGGAAGGGCTTGGGCGAGCGCTTCCGCGCAACACACCGCTGTCATGCCCCGGCTTGACCGGGGCATCCAGTACGCCGCGGCTTATCCGCATCATGGCACGGCCTCTGGAATACTGGATCGCCCGCCTACGCGGGCGATGACACTGAGAATGTCGAGACAGTGGGCCCTCACGCCGTCCATTGTGATCGCAGGCCCGACCATCCGGATTGACATGCTCATGGCATCTGGTTTCGATCCGCCTCCCCCGTGGACGGAGCCGATTATGTCAATTCAGTCTTCCATCAGGCGCAAGACCGCGCCGGACATCCGTGCACGCAAGCGGGGCGAACCGATCGTGATGCTGACCTCCTATCACGCGCATACGGCCGCACTGGTGGATCGGCATTGCGACGTCATTCTGGTCGGCGATTCCCTTGGTAACGTCATGCACGGCTTCGAGACGACGGTGCCTGTTACGCTCGACATGATGATCCTTCAGGGCGCCGCGGTGATGCGGGGCTCGAAGCAGGCGCTGGTCGTCGTCGACATGCCGTTCGGCTCGTATGAAGCTTCCAGGGAGCAGGCGTTCAACTCCGCGGTGCGGATCATGAAGGAAACGCAATGCGGCGCGGTGAAGCTCGAAGGCGGCGTTCGCATGGCGGAGACGATTGCATTCCTGTCCGGGCGCGGCATCCCGGTGATGGGCCACATTGGTCTGACACCGCAATCCATCAACACGCTCGGTTCGTTTCGTGCCCAGGGGCGCAACGAGGTGGACTGGGGCCCGATCGAGGACGATGCGAAGGCCGTCGCCGATGCCGGTGCATTCTCGGTCGTCGTCGAAGCCGTGGCCGAACCGTTGGCGCGCAGGATTACGGAGACGATTGCGATCCCCACCATAGGCATCGGCGCGAGCGCTGCCTGCGACGGTCAGGTGCTCGTGCTCGAGGACATGCTCGGGCTGTCGCCGCGAACCCCGAAATTCGTCCGGCGGTACGGCAATCTTGGTCCGGCCATCGAAGCGGCGATCGAAGGCTATGCCGCCGACGTGCGGTCACGCACCTTTCCCGGGCCCGAACACGTCTACGAGATGAAAAAGAGCTGAGGGTGGCACCGTAGCCCGGATGGAGCGCAGCGAATTCCGGGACAGCGCATCCTCAGCGGCAGGTTTCCCGGATTGCGCTTCGCTCCATCCGGGCTACAAGCGGAAGCGTACCGCTCCCCCTACTTCTTCACCTTGCTCGCATCCATCTTGACGGCGGGATCCAGCATCTTCGTCGTGAACGCCGTCGTCACGTCGAACGGCTTCTCCATACCGAGATAGGTCTGGACCAGCTCATAGTCCTTCTTCATCCGCTCGCCGTCGATCCAGCCGAGACCCTTGGTGGTCGTGAACTCGTCGGTCATCAAATACTTGATGCGCTCCCACTGCCGCTCCTGGTTCTCCCTGTCGTGGCCGGAGACCTGGTCGAGCAGCGCCTTCAGGCACGGCGTGACGTCGGCGACACAGGCCGCAAAGGCCTTCTGCGAGATGCGGACGAACTCCTCGACCAGCTTCGGGTTCTTCTGCAGATAGGCGCCGTTGACGATCAGCGAATTGCCGTAGGGGTTGAGCCCGATGTCCTTCCAGTTGACGAAGCCGAGATCGCTTCCGAACTCCGTCACCTTCAGATCGTGCTCGTTGTAGAAATCGCTGATGATGTCGACGGTATGGCTCTTCAGCGCGGCGATCTTCGCGGTCGGGCCGATATTGACGAAGCTGACGGCATCAGGCGCGATGCCTGCGGCCTTGGCAAAGGCCGGCCACATCACGCGCGAGGCGTCGCCGGGCGGGTTGCCGATCTTGTGGCTCGGAAAATCCTTGACGCCATTCACGCCGTAGCTCTTCAGCCAATAAAACGTCTGGCCGGTGTTGGCGTAGATGCTCATCAGCGCGACATCGTCCGCGCCCTTGCTTTTCGCGACCAGCATCGTGGCGAGATCGGCGACGCCGAAGGCTGAGCCGCCCGAGCCGACCTTGGCGGCGGAGACGCCGGAGCCCTTGCCGACCTCGATGGTGAGGTCGATGCCGGCCTTCTCGAACCAGCCCTGCGCCTTGGCGTAATAGAACGGCGAATGGTCGGCCGTCGGCGTCCAGTTCAGGATCAGATTGACCGCCTCGCCCGCGCTCGCCGGCACCGCCGGCACACCGAGCATCAGGGCCAAAGCCAAAGCCGAGCCCGCAGCCTGCAAACGCTTCATCGCATCCCTCCTCATTGCCGCGACCCGGCTTGTCGCTCTCCCCATGTGAGGATACCAATGCAACAAGCCGCCCTCGACTTGTCAACTGTCTGGTTGGAAATGCCCGCAAAACGTTCAGGCGACACCGTGCCGCAGCGGCGCGATCCCGTCGCCACCCGCAAGAAGCTGCTCACCGCGGCGCGCCTGGAGTTCGCCCGGCACGGCTTTGCCGGCGCCCGCGTCGACGAGATCGCGGAGCGCGCCGGCGTCAACAAGCAGCTCGTCTACCACTACTTCGGCGACAAGGACGCGCTCTATCTCGCTGTGCTCGAATGGGTCTACGCCGACATCCGCGAGCAGGAGCGCCAGCTCAACCTCGAAGGCCTGCCGCCGGAAAAGGCGATCCGGAAGCTGATCGAGGCCTCGTTCGATTACCTCGCAACAAACCCCGATTTTATCGTGCTCCTGAACGACGAGAACCGCGGTGGCGCCCGCCACGTCCGGGGCTCGACCCGGCTGGAGGCGATGCATTCGCCGCTGGTGAAGAGCGTCTCCCACATCCTCCACGAGGGCGTTCGCACCGGCGTGTTCCGCAAGGGGATCGATCCGATCCAGCTCTATATCTCCATCGCCGGCCTCAGCTATTTCTATCTCTCCAACACGCCGACGCTGTCGGCGATCTTCGGCAAGGACCTGTCGAGCCGGGCGGCAAGGCGCGCCCGCCGCAGGCATGTCGTGGACCTCTTGCTGCATTCGCTCCGGCCCTAATCAACCAACTGGTTGAAACTTTCCGAAAGGCCGGCTAGGCTTAACTTCCAGCGGCATCGTCGCCGCAGTGACAGGGAGCAACCGGTGACCGGAGACGGCGCACGCACCTCGCGCAGCTTTGCGATCATCCTGGTCGTGCATCTCGCCGTGCTCGTGCTCTGGCAGGTCGCGGTCGATGCCTTCCACGTGCCGAAATTCATCCTGCCCTCCCCGCTCGCGACGGTGCAGACGCTGGGCACCGCGAGCTATGCCTGGGGCGCCAACACGCTGGTCACGGCGATCGAAATCCTCGGCGGCTTCGCCCTCGGCGCGTTCGTCGGCGTCGCGCTGGCCGTGATCTTCAGCTGGGCACCGCTGCTGAGCCTCGTGCTGCTGCCGCTGTTCGTGACGATGAACATGATCCCGAAGGTCGCGCTCGGCCCGCTCCTCATCGTCTGGTTCTCCTACGGCATCGTGCCGAACATCTTGATCGCCTTCAGCATCTGCTTCTTCCCGATCCTGCTGACCACCGCGCGCGGCCTGCGCGAGGTCGAGCCTGACCTGCTCGACCTCGTCAAATCGCTGCGGGGTTCGCGCTGGACGCTGTTCCGCAAGATCCAGTTGCCGGGATCGCTGCCTTACGTGTTCTCCGGCATGAAGGTCGGCGCGATCCTCGCGGTGGCCGGCGCCATCGTCGGCGAGTTCATCGCCTCCGAGCGCGGGCTCGGCTATCTCATGATCCAGGTGCAGTCGTCGCTCGACACGCCCGCGATGGTGATGGCCGTCGTGCTGCTGACCCTGCTCGGCGTCGCTCTCTACGGCCTGGTCCTCGCCCTCGAGCGCATGTTCGTGGTCGGCGATGCGAGGCAAACTTGAAACGGCAGAACTAACGACAAGGACCGATCCATGCTGCTCACCCGCCAGACGCTGCCGAAGACGATCCCGGATATCGCGGCCCTCGACGATCTCCTGTGCCGGCCGACCCAGGCGCTGATCGACGACCTCAAGAAGGTCGAGGGCGACATCATGATCCTCGGCGTCGCCGGCAAGATGGGACCGACGCTGGCGGGGCTCGCGAAAGCCGCCGCACCTGATCGCCGCGTCATCGGCGTCGCCCGCTTCAGCGACGCGAGCGTCAAGGACTGGCTGCACGCGCGCGGCGTCGAGACGATCAGTTGCGACCTGATGGACGAGAGCGCGATTCAGGCCCTGCCGAAGGCATCCAACATAGTCTTCATGGCCGGCCGCAAGTTCGGCGCCGAGGGTGACCTGTCGCTGACCTGGGCGATGAACGCGCATGTGCCGGCCCTCGTCGCGCAGGCCTTCCCGACGTCGCGCATGGTGGCGTTCTCGACTGGCTGCATCTATCCCTTCGTCCCCGTCGACGGCAAAGGCGCGACCGAGGACATGGCACCGAACCCGCCCGGCGAATACGCCCAGTCCTGCGTCGGCCGCGAGCGCATGTTCGAGTATTTTTCGCGCAAGTTTGAAACGCCGGGCCGCCTGTTCCGGCTCAATTACGCGATCGACATGCGCTATGGCGTGCTGCACGACATCGCCACAAAGGTGCTCACGGGAACGCCGATCGATGTCAGTCTCGGCCACGTCAATTTCATCTGGCAGGGCGATGCATCCGCGCAGGCGCTGCGGTGCCTTTCGCATTGCACCGCGCCGACCTCGCCGATCAACGTCAGCGGCCACGAGATTTTGGCGGTGCGAGATCTCGCAGCAAAATTCGGCGCGCGCTTCGGCCGCGCGCCGGTGCTGACAGGCAAGGAAGAGCCGACGGCCTGGCTGACCGACACGTCGAAAGCCGTGGAGCTGTTCGGCCTGCCGGTGGTCGACACCGAGCAGTTGATCGCCTGGACCGCGGACTGGGTGTCCCGCGCCATGCCAAGCCTCGGCAAGCCCACCAAATACGAGGTGCGCGATGGACGCTACTGACGGTTCGCCCATCCTCAAGCTCGGCGTCGACGACGCGATCGCCGGGCTGGTGCTGTCGACGGAAGCGCACTGGAACCAGACCGAGGAGGACTGGCGAATCTTCCTGCACGAGGGCGTGGTGTTCGGTATTCGCGACGGCCTACGGCTGGTCGCGACCGCGGCGCTGCTGCCCTATTCCGGCAACAACGCCTGGATCAGCATGGTGCTGGTATCGGGCACGCATCGCCGCCGCGGCCTCGCCACCCGTCTCGTCGATGCCTGCCTGGAAACCGCGCGCAAGAACGGGCTGACGAGTTGGCTCGACGCGACGCCCGACGGCGCCGCCGTCTACGGCCCGCTCGGCTTCACGCCGACGCTGCAATTGCGTCGGCTGAAGCTGGTGAAATCCGGGCGAGCCGAAGCCCCACCGCCTTCATCGGCGACCATCGATGCGCTGCGAGCGCGGGACCGGCGCGCCACCGGTTTCGACCGCACCGCACTCCTCGCCGCCATCGCCCTGCGCTCCGGCTCGCGCATCGTCGCCGCGCATGGCGCCATCGCGCTGGTTCGCGACGGCCGAACCGCGCGCCATATCGGACCGTTGCTTGCCAACAATGCCGCGCCAGCGCTGGCCCTGGTTCATGCGATCGTGCGCTCCGAGACCGGCCCGATTCTGATCGATGCCGTTGCGCCGCAAGCCGCGTTCCTGGACGGATTGACCGCCTCGGGCTGGACCATCGAGCGGCCGTTCCAGCGCATGCGGTTCGGCCCCGCCACCACCGCTGCCAAGGATACGCCGTTCGCCGTCGCCGGCCCTGAATTCGGATAGGACATCATGCACCACAGCCAGATCAACAGCGACGTCCGCAAGCTGATCGCCGACGGCACCGTGCTGCCGGCGCACCCCCTCGCGCTCACGGCGGAGCGCCAGCTCGACAAAACGCATCAGCGCGCGCTGACGCGCTACTACATCGACGCCGGCTCGGGCGGCCTTGCGGTCGGCGTCCACACCACGCAATTCGCGATCCGCGACGTCGGTCTCTATCGCCCGGTGCTCGAGCTCGCCGCCGAGACCGCTGCGAACTGGACCAAGCGTCCGCTGGCGATGGTCGCGGGCCTCGCCGGCCCGACCCGGCAGGCAACGGCTGAGGCCCGCACCGCGCGCGATATCGGCTATCACGCAGGGCTCCTCAGCCTCGCCGCGATGAAGAGCGCCTCCGAGGATGAGATCATTGCACATTGCACGGCGGTCGCCGCCGAGATCCCGCTGGTCGGCTTCTATCTCCAGCCGGCCGTCGGCGGGCTCGTCCTGTCGAGCCGGTTCTGGCAACGCTTCGCCGCGATCGACAATGTAATCGCGATCAAGATCGCGCCGTTCAACCGCTATCGCACACTCGACGTGCTGCGCGGCGTCGCGGCGGCCGGTGCGCTCGACCGCGTCGCGCTCTACACCGGCAACGACGACCACATCCTGCTCGACCTGATGCTGCCGTTCGATCTGCGCGACAACGGCATCACCACGCGCACCTACTTCAAAGGCGGCCTGCTCGGCCATTGGTCGGTGTGGACCGCGAGCGCCATCAAACAGTTCGAGCGCTGCAAGGCGGCGCGGCACAAGGAGACCGTGCCGGCCGATCTGCTCGCCCTCGATGCCCGCGTCACCGACTGCAACAGCGCCTTCTTCGACGTCGCCAACAATTTTCACGGCTGCATCGCCGGTTGCCACGAAGTGCTGCGGCGTCAGGGCCTGATGCAGGGCCTGTGGTGCCTCGACCCGAACGAGGGCCTCAGCCCCGGCCAGAAAGAGGAGATCGACCGCGTCTATCGCGAGCACGCCGACCTCGGCGACGATGCGTTCGTCGCCGCCAATCTGAGCAAATGGCTGGCATGAGCGCCGAGCCCTTCATCAGCCTGAGCGGCGTCCGAAAGGTCTATCGCAGCGGCGGCGCCGAGTTCCTGGCGGTGTCCGACGTCACGATGGACGTGCAGGAAGGTGAGCTCGTCTCGCTGGTCGGCCCCTCCGGCTGCGGCAAGACCACGGTGATGAAGATTTTGGCCGGCCTGCACGGCGCCGACGGCGGCACCGTCAGAATTGGCAATGCCAAGAGCCCGTTCGATCCGACCCGCGACATCGGCATGGTGTTCCAGCAGGCGCTGCTGCTGAAGTGGCGCACCATCCTGGACAACGTGCTGTTGCCGGCCGAGATCGTTGGCCTGCCGATCAAGGCCGCGCGCGATCGGGCGCGCGATCTGCTCAACCTGGTCGGGCTTGCCGGCTACGAGCAGAAATATCCGCGAGAGCTCTCGGGCGGCATGCAGCAGCGCACCGCAATCGCGCGGGCCTTCATTCACGATCCAAAACTGATCCTGATGGACGAGCCGTTCGGGGCGCTGGACGCCTTGACGCGCGAGCAGATGAATTTGGAGATGCTGCGGATCTGGCGCGAGAGCGGCAAGACCATCATCTTCGTCACGCACTCGATCCAGGAAGCCGTGTTCCTGTCCTCGCACTGCGCCGTGCTGACGGCGGGACCGGCGAAGATGGCCGACTACTTCCCGATCGACCTGCCCTTCCCGCGCGACCTGCCGTTGAAGACGACCGACGCGTTCGGCGCCTATGCAAGGCGGATCTATGCGAAGCTGGGGCTGGGCGCGGCTTGAGTCCGTAGCCCGGATGGAGCGAAGCGTAATCCGGGGCGGTGCCGTTGACGTGCGAGATCCCGGATTTCGCTCCGCTCCATCCGGGCTACGGAAGCGGGGCGCGGCGTAACCACCGCGCCCCCTTCACACTCAGGTCTTGTTCCGCATCTTGCTGAGCAGATAGTTGTCGTAGAAGTTTTCCGCGATCTGCGTGTAGAACAGCAGCTCCTTCATATAGGCGTCGTGGCTCTCCTTGGTGCGCTTGAACAGGTCGCTCTTGGCGGCGAGCTCGTTCAGGTGCTCCTGGGTGGCGTTGTAGCAGGCCTCCAGCACCGGCTGCGGGAACGCCTTCAGCTCCGCGCCGTTGGCGATCAGGCGCTTCAGCGCCGCCGGATTCACGCTGTCGTATTTCTCCAGCATCCAGGCGCCGGCCGCCGAGGCGGCCTGATTGACGATCGCCTGGTACTGCTTCGGCAAGCTCGCCCACTTCTCGTCATTGACGATCATGTGCAGCATCGCACCGCCTTCCCACCAGCCGGGGAAGTAATAGTACTTGGCGACCTTCTGGAAACCGAGCTTCTCGTCGTCATAGGGACCGACGAATTCAGCGGCGTCGATCGAGCCCTTCTCCAGCGCCGCATAGACGTCGCCGCCGGCGAGCTGCTGCGGCACGATGCCGAGCCTGGCCAGCACGTGGCCGCCCATGCCGGCGATGCGGAATTTGAGGCCCTTGAGATCGTCGACGGCCTTGATCTCCTTGCGGAACCAGCCGCCCATCTGGGTGCCGGAATTGCCGCAGAGGATGGCGTGCGTCTTGAACGGCTTCAGCGCCTCGTTGGTGAGGTCGGCGCCGCCGCCGAAATACCACCAGGATTCCTGGTGGCGATGGTTCATGCCGAACGGCGCGCCGGTGGCGTAGGCCAGCGCCGGCTCCTTGCCGATGTAGAAATACAGCGGCGTCTGCGCCATCTCGACGGACGCGACGCTGACGGCATCGAGCGCCTGGAGGCCGGGGACGAGCTCGCCGGCCGCAAAGGTCTGGATCTGGAATTTGTTGTCGGTGGCTTCCGCAACGTATTTCGCAAAGGTCTGCGCCGTGCCGTAGATGGTGTCGAGCGACTTCGGGAAGCTCGAGGTCAGGCGCCATTTGATCTCCGGCGCGCCTTGCGCAATCGCAGGTGCAGCAACCAGCGTCGTCGCGCCGGCGACTGCGCCGCCCTTGAGGAATGTACGGCGTTTCATGTTGGGGTCTCTCCCTGGAAGTAAGTTTCAAACATATCGGCGTCTGGCCACGGTCTTCGCGGACCGTTTGCCCGTTCCTATAGCGGAGTTCAAGCTGGGAGCGGAAGGCCTGCCGGCGTCCGTAGCCCGGATGGAGCGCAGCGCAATCCGGGCGACGAGAGCGCGTTGAAAGGCCGCTCAGAGCAGCTTCGCGCTCACGAACAGCGCGCGCACGGCGTTGGTCGCCTGCACCGCGAGCATGGCGTTGCTGGCGGCGCCTTCGAGCGCCGCGACCGCCTCTTCATGGAGCGAGCGGAATTCCATCCACTCGACCGATTTGAAGTTGGTGAGGAATTGATAGGCCTGGCCGACGGTCGCAATCGCCAGCGTGTCGCCGTTCAGCTTGATCTTGAACGTCGTACGCAGCGGGGTCTCGGAACTTTGGGGATCACTCATGGGCTGCTTCTGGACGAGGTCGGCTTAACGAAGGGGAAACGGCAGCCCCGCCGTCCAGCAAATATCAGGAGTCGGTGCTCGCGCGCTGCGAGGCGGTCGCCGATCCGCGCAGGTTAGGCACGACGACCAGGCGGTTGAACTCGCCATTGTCCCAGGCCTTCAGGAAGCGATCATAGTCCTTGATCGAGACGCAGCCATTGGAGTCGCCGCGCGGCCCGAGCATGTAGTTGTGGGTGAGCAGGCCGACGCGGCCGAGCGCACTGGTGCCGTCAGTGGGCGTCAAGCGCAGGGCACGGACGCCGTGGAACAGCTTTTCGCGCGGCTTCAAATCGTAAGTCGCCGGCGGGGTCGCGCCAACCATGCGCTGGTCGACATGGTCGGGGTCGTCCATCAGCGCGCCCATGCCCGAATGCGCTTCCAGCGCGATGCCGCTCGGCAGGTAAAGGGCCTTGGCCTTGATGTCATACACCGCCGTGCGCGAATCGTAGCCGAGCGCGGCGAGATCAGGCGCCCTGCTGAGCAGGCCGTCGCCGGGAGTCAGTGACGCCAGCTTGATCTTGTCGGTGAATTTTTCGAAGAAATTGCGGTTGTCGACCCTGGGGTTGGTCTCGGCATAGGCTTGGCTTGATGCGATCTGGGACGCGAGGTCTGCCTGGGCCGGGCGCGAGCGCGGCACCGGGATGGCGTCGGCGCGCTGCGACGGCCTCGTCTCGTCAACCACGTGCCGGTCATCATCGGTCAGGGTCGAGCCGGTCAGGGTCGAGCGCCAGTCGTCGCCCTGGAGTTTTTGGGCCAGCATCGCCTTGGCGTCGCGCAGCTTGAGCTGGACCACGCTCACCGCGGAGCGCTCCAGCGTCCGCAGGCCGAAGTCACGGGCCGGCGGGCTGCTGGATACCGAAGCGAAACGGTCGTCAAACGAAGGGCCATTGGCCGGAGGCAGTGCGGTGGCCGGAGGCAGTGAGGCAGTGACCAGCGGCGCCGAATCGCCCATGTCCGCGACCCAGGCGGCCGCTCCCAGTGCCAGCGCGACGGCTGCCAAGGACAGCAGTATCGTCTCCGCTCGCCCAATACGGCGGCGCGACAACAGCCTTTCGGCGCTTGCGCGGTCGGAAACCATCAGATCCCCAAATCAACCCCCGGAGGGGCCCAACCCCCGTCCGGAGACTCTATACCAGCTATCGCATTGGGAGCCAAAACTTAGGCATAATCGCGGCCGGCAAGCCCCCTTTGAGGTATCCAATGACCGATCCTTTCGACCTAGAGCGCTTTGTCAGGGCCCAGGACCCGGTTTTTCGCGACGTCCAGGGGGAGCTGGCCCGGGGCCGGAAACAGACTCACTGGATGTGGTTCGTCTTCCCGCAGATCGCCGGCCTCGGCTTCAGCACCATGTCGCGGCGCTACGCCATCGGCTCGCGCGCGGAGGCCAGAGCCTACCTCGCCCACCCCGTACTCGGTCCGCGACTCGTTGAATGCACCACGCTCGTGCTTGCCGTCGAGGGACGAACCATCAACGCGATCCTCGGCGCGCCCGATGACGCCAAATTCCGCTCGTCGATGACGTTGTTCGGCGCGGTCTCCGACGAACCCGTCTTCGACCAGGCGCTCGCCCGATATTTCGCAGGCGAGCGCGACGGCGCGACGCTGGAGATGCTCGCCAGGCTCGATCGGCCGGCGCGCTAGCGCGACCTACGCCTAGACGAATGGACGCATGCAGGCGGGGCATGGCGGCCGGCAGCGTAAACTCCGGATTAACACCGGCTGCCTATCGTTTGCGCAGAATAATTTTCTTCCCCGCGCCAATTGCCGGACAGATCATGAAAATCGGTACGCTGCTGACCACCGCCATCGTCTCGCTCTCGACAGTCGGCGGCGGCCTCGCCGTCTACGTCGCCGTGACGAAGTACCAGACGATGGACAGGATCGCCGAAGCGCAGGGACGCCTCGCGATCGTCCGCGCCGCCAGCGACATCCCGCGCTACCTCAACCCCGAGCGCGGCTTCGCCACCAACATCCTCTACGGGCCAGCGACGGTCGATCCGGCGCAGCTGACCGAGCACGACAAGCTGCGCAAGCAGACCGACGGCGCCCGCGACAGGATGAACGCGCTGCGCAAGGAGCTGCCCGGCCCGTTCGACGACGGTGCCACCATCGGCAGCAACATCGACGCGATCAATTCGAAATTCACCGCGCTCCGCGAGGCCATCGACAAGGCGATCGCAGGACCTGCGGATGCCCGCAAGGACGCGGCCAAAAAGGTCGTCGCCGACAATGCCGTGCTCAACGCGGGAGTCACCGCGCTGCTCAACGAGCAGGTCCGACGCATGGCGATCCTGAACGGCGACGCCTATCGCCAGTCCAACTACGCCAACATCGCCATGACGCTGCGCGACGTCGGCGGCCTCAATTCCAGCGTGCACAAGAACCTCGTCGGCGCGAAGAAAGTGGCCAACGACGGCGAGAAGGCCGACATGGCCCGCATGCAGGGCCGCAACGACCAGATCGTGATGTCGCTGATGGAATTGCGTGGCAATGCGGCAACTTCGGCCAACGTCGCCGCGGCGCTGGAGACGATGAACGCGAACTATGTCGAGGAATTCGGCCGCGAGATGAAGCTCGTCAAGGACGGCGCCGTCAGCGGCAAATACGAACACGATGTCGAGACCTTCTACGTGGCGTCCCAGAAGGGCCTCGGGTCCATCATCGGCGTCCGCGACGCCTTCTACGACAACGCCGAGCAGATCCTCGCCGGCGCTTCCTCCGCCGCGCGCACCAGCTTCACCATTGCGCTGGCCGGCCTCCTCGCCGTGCTGATCGCCAGCGCCGGCCTGATCGTGATGGTCCGCCGCCGCGTCTGCGCTCCGATCGTCAGCCTGACGACGCGGATGTCGCGCCTTGCCGACGGCGACGTTGCGGACGAGATCCCCGGCGCCGAGCGTTCCGACGAGATCGGTGCGATGGCCTCCGCCGTCCAGGTGTTCAAGGACAACATGATCCGGGCCGACCGGCTCGCAGCCGAGAAGCAGGCCGAGAACGACGGCAAGATGCGCCGCGCCCAGGCGCTCGACGGGCTCACCCGCGCATTCGAAGCCAAGGTCACCGAGCTCGTCGGCGGCCTCTCCCGCGCCTCCTCCACCATGGAAAGCACGGCGCAATCGATGACCTCGACGGCGGCCCAGACCAACAGCCAGGCCGCGGTCGTCGCCGCCGCCTCGCAGCAGACCTCGACCAACGTGCAGACGGTCGCGAGCGCGACCGAAGAGCTGACCTCCTCGATCTCCGAGATCGGCCGTCAGGTGGCACAAAGCACCGAGATCGCGGCCCGCGCCGTCGACAACGCCCGCCGCACCGGCGACACCGCGCGCGCGCTCGCCGAGGGTGCCCAGAAGATCGGCGACGTCGTTACGCTGATCCAGAGCATTGCCGAGCAGACCAATCTGCTGGCGCTCAACGCGACCATCGAAGCCGCCCGCGCCGGCGACGCCGGCCGCGGCTTTGCGGTCGTCGCATCCGAGGTGAAGTCGCTGGCGGGCCAGACCGCCAAGGCCACCACCGAAATCTCCGAGCAGATCACCGCGATCCAGTCCGCAAGCGACGAGACCGTGAACGCGATCCGCAACGTCGCCGACGTCATCGCCGAGATCGACCAGATCGGCACCGCGATCGCGGCTGCGATCGAAGAACAGGGCTCGGCAACCAGGGAGATCTCCCGCAGCGTGCAGGAAGCCGCGCGCGGCACCCAGGAGGTCAACACCAACATATCGGGCGTGCAGCGCGCCGCCGACGACACCGGTGCGGCCGCGAGGGAAGTGCTGGGCGCGGCTGAGCAGCTCTCGACCCAGTCGCGCGATCTCGCCGGACAGTTCGACCGTTTCCTCGGCGAGGTCAGGGCGGCCTAAGAGCGGCCGGCGGCATCAGGCCGCTCTTGTCACGATCCGCCTGCGTCCCAGGTCAATGAATGGCACTTCGACGAAGCGACACATCAGCCAGGCCGCCGGCGTCGTGATCAGCAACGCTGCCAGGAACAGGACCGCTGCGCGGATGACCGGATCCAGCTCGACCGGCAGCAGACGAGTCGCGATCGCAAGCCCGATCATGTGCAGCAGATAGAAGCTGTACGATATTCGTCCAAAGAACCGGGCGATTTCGAGATCCAGCGGCCGCAGTGCGACGAGCTTGCCGGGGCTGAAGGCGGCAAGCCAAATCAGAACGGACGCGCAGAGCGTTTCAAACGCGATCGTTACGGCGGTCTGCTTGCGAACCGCCACTATGACCAGGACAACAAGAGCGATGGCTGCGATCGTCGCTGCCCAAGGTGGTTGCGATCCCCTGGTCAGCGTGGTCCGGCTTGATTGTACGAGCAAGCCCACGACGAACGCGTAGAGCGGCGCAAGATTGGTGAAGCCGCCCAGCAAGTGAACATAGGGTCCCCAGAACGCAATTGCGAAGAGAAAGGCGACCAGGAGCCACACCGGGGTCGTGCCATGACGCCTCAGCAGAGCGTGGGATATCAGGATCACCGGAACTGCGACGCACTCCACGGTCAGGGACCACATCACGCCGTTGATGTCGCTCTTGATGAGGAGCGCATTGAGGACGACGTTGAATGGGTCGAACGAGGGCAGAAAGCCGATATAGAAGCCGAAGGTTTGATAGGCTAGCGTCAGCAGGAGCACCGTCGAGACAGCGGCAGGGAGCAGCCTGAACAGGCGGTGACGCACGAAGGTGACCGGATCGGGATCTCGATCCAGCGATCGCGCGAGAAGGAAGCCGCTGAGCACGAAGAAGACGACGACCGGCGCCATTCCGGTCGCGACCATGTCCCAAGACAGCATGCAGGCGTGAAACGCAAGCACCGACAGGGCCGCATAGCCACGCATGGCCTCAAGTCGCGGCAGAAACGCCGAATTCTCACGCAATTCCATTGGGCTGAATGGTTGGCGCGGCAGATCGCTGACGGCAACCGTCCCCCTGCGCGGAACAGCATACGGCATCAGTACGGCGGCGCCTTGCGCGTCCGCTGCGCCTTGGCGGCCTCGATCCACCACAGCAGGTCGTCGGCAAAGCGCGGGAACGAGCGCTCCAGTGCCTTGCCGCCCTCGCCGATCGGCTCGCTCTCGGCCGACAGCGTCTGCGCGATCGGGCCGACGCCGATGGTGCTCGACACCACGACCATGCCCATCTCCGACAGCGTGCCATGCCAGGCGGTCGAGGCGCGTGCACCGGACAGTCGGCCGGCCGAATAGCTCACGATCGCAGCCGGGCGCCAGAACCACTCTTCCAGGAAGTGATCGGTGAGGTTCTTCAGGCCGGGCTGGATGCCCCAATTGTATTCGCCGGCGACGAAGACAAAACCGTCGGCGCCGCGGATCTGCCCCGCCAGCTTCTCGAGCGCCTCGGGTGCCGCCCCCTTGGGATATTCCTTGTACATGCGATCGAGCATCGGCAGGCCGATCGCCTTGGCGTCGATGAACTCGACCTCCTCGCCGCGCTGGCGCAGGCGATCGATGACGAAATTCGCAAGGCGGACGCCCATGCGGTCGGAACGGTAGGAGCCGTAGAGGACGAGGATGCGATTGCTCATGGCCGGGACGCTAGCACGAAACGGCGGTACGGCCTCAACCGATTTGCCGCGCTACCGTTGCCGTCCGAGCTCCAGCGTTTGCGACGGCGTCTCGCCGAACTGGTCGCGATAGCTTCTGGAGAAGTCGCTGAGATGCCAGAAGCCGAACGCCAGTGCGACGGCCTTGACGCTGTCGGCACCGGCGAGCAGGCGCTGACGCACTAGCCACAACCGGCGCAGGCGCAAATAGCGATGCAGGCTCATGCCGCGATAGCGGCGGACGACGTCGTGCAGGGTGCGGACGGACAGGTTGAGCTTGCGCGCAATCTCCTCGCTGTAGATCGGCTGCGAGAGGTCGTCGGACAGAAGCGCGCGGATCTCCCGGAAGATCCTGAAGTTGCGCTCGTCATTGGGACGCAGGGTCCATCGCGCGGCAACGACGCTTTCGAATGCGTCGTCGACGGCGCCAAGCAGGGACTCCTTCATGGCCGCGGCCGTCAGCGGCACGTCCGCGGCTCCGATCGGCTCCGACGCGGCAGCCAGCACCTCCCGAACCAGGCTGCGCAGCCGGTTCAGGCTCGCGGCCGTCGTTTCAAATATCTTGAAGCTGGATGTCGCGTGCGGCCAGCCGCGATCCGTCACCTCCGGCCTGAACACCACCGAGGCAATTTGCCGCTGCACCTCCTCGATGGTGGTGTAGGCGGCGCCGCCGCTGCCGATGACGATGACCGGTCGTGCCCGCTGCGAGCCGTTGAAGCGGATGGGCACGTTGAGCTCATCCATCGTGAATCCGATGGCGGTGCAATTCTCGACGAGCTGCGCGTCGACGACGCGGGGAAACGCCCGCGTGAAATTCACGTCGCAACCGGGCAGCGACAGAATGGTCTGCTCGGCCGAAATCCTCCGTACGAAGGGCGTGAACTCGAAATTCAGGCCTCGTATGGCATTCCGAAATTCGTCGACGTCGGAGAAGCGAAATACCCTGGGCGCAATACTGTTCATGGCAATGTGAAACGTCGCGTCGTAACCAACGCGCGTCCGGCGGCGATGCCGGCTTCCCCCTTTCGGTTGTCCCGTTCGACCGAAAGAATCATCCTAATTCGTCTCGTTCAGTTGGCGAGGGTCCCGTTCAAAGGACAAGTCGCCGCATCGAGTCTCGCCGAATTTCGATAGCGTTTCCAGCGCCGCCAACGGTGCGCTGATACCCCGTCGATCAAGCTCTAAATTTCAAATTAACGCATGTCAGGCGGAATGAAGGTCATTGGATAGTCGCGATTTTTTTGAGTCAGGCCCCTGCCATGATGGCAAATTTGCCTGCTGATATTCTGGTTGAGCTGGAACAGGCGGTCGCTACGTGCCCGCCGGACCGCTGTGCACGCATCCTATCCGGCATTGTGCAGTTGCTCACCGGTAGCCGCGACCGGCCTCAGGAATTGCTCGCCGGCGTGGTTGACGGCGTTCTGCTGCGATTGACGGAACGCGTCGAGGCCAAGTCGCTCGTCCAACTCAGCACGGCGCTTGCCGAGCTCAAGGTGGCCCCGCCCGAGACATTGCAGCGCCTTGCCTCACACGACGACCCGGACGTGGCCTGTCCAGTCCTCCTCAAATCGCAGGCAGTCTCCGCCACCGATCTCGCGACGATCGCGGCCTCGTGCGGCGAGCGGCATCAACGCGCGATCGCCGCGCGCAACTCGATCGAGCCTGAAGTGGCCGAGGCGCTGATCAAGCGCGGCGGCCCGATCTGCCTTGCGCTGATCAAGAACCCTGGAACCCAATTCTCCGAGGCAACTTACGCCGCGCTGATCGCCAGGGCCGATCCGGACGGCGAGATTGCAAAGGCGCTGGTGCTGCGGCCCGGCACGCCCGACCTGGTCGTCCGGAAACTGCTCTCCGTGTCACCTGCCCCGAAGGCGCCGGCCAAGGCCAACGCATCCGCCATTCCACCCGCACGACAAGCCGCGCCGGTTCCGCCCAAGCTGCCCTGCCCGGCCGACTATGCGAGCGCGAGGCCGGAGATCGTCGCCCTCAGCCGAGTCGGCAAGCTCAACGATTCCACCGTCAACCGCTTCACGATCCGCGGCGAGACGGCCAATCTGTTCACGGCGCTCTCGGTGCTCTCCGGCGCGCCGATCGAGATCGTGGAGCATGTCATGACCGATGACGATTGCGAGGGCCTCGTCATGGCCTGCCGGGCCGCACGGCTGAACTGGGCCACCACGCTTGCGATCCTGAGCAACCGCAGCGGCTCACGGCTCTCCTTCGTCGAACGCGAACGGGCGCAGCAGATTTTCGAAACGCTTCTCTTGTCGACCAGCCAATGGACAGTGCGCTGGGGGGAAATTGCAGCGAGTGCCAACCCAAGCGATGCGGGACATCGCGGCACAAAAATGGGGGTTAGCCGATGAGGTTCGACGGTCGAAAGGCGCTTCGCGTACGGATGGATCACAAGCAGGCCGTCAATCTGATGGGCTCCGACGGCACCTGGCGACGCAGTTGCTTCCTGCTCGACGTGTCGCAAAGTGGCGCCAAGATCGAGGTCGAAGGGACGCTCGACGTGCTCCAGGCCAAGGAATTCTTCATGCTGCTGTCGTCGACGGGGCTTGCCTACCGGCGGTGCGAACTGGTGTGGATCGACGGCACCATGGCCGGCGTGCACTTCATCACCGCAGACGGCAAGAAGAAGCCGGCGAGCGCAAAGGCGGCCGCCGCGCCAAACTCCACGCCGAGCAAATAGGCTCCAGAATTCATCGAGCTCATTCAATGTCATCATAGTCCGGTCCGCCGTGCAGAGTGCCCGAACCATATCCAGCCCCGTCAAAAGCGACGGCGCCGTCCGAACGACGGAAGCGGTTCGCCCGTTTGTGCATGTGCTGGCCGATTCGTCCGACAAGCTGGCGGGGGTCTGCTCGGCCCTCGAACGGCAATTTACCGTCGCCGGCGAACGACTCGATGCGGAAGCCAGGCTGTCACAAGTGCCATTCGCGGTCGTCGTTCGCGCGGAGCTGCGTGACGTCGGCACCATCGCGGCCATCAAGAAGCGCGCCGGCAAGCTGGCGAAAGCCACGAAGCGCATCTTCCTCGTCGAGCACTCGTCCCACGTCGGCATCTCGCAGGCCTACGCACTCGGCGCCACCCTCGTTCTTCCCGGGGCGCTCAACAAGAGCAAGCTGCTGGCAGCGCTGGCTGACCCGGCCGAGCTGGCCTCTGCTGGCTCAAGTGACGCACCGCAACCGGACAACGCCGTCGAAGCCGCGGCAACCGCCATCGCTTCGATGTTCACGGCCGTCACGCTCGGCGAGCCCCTCGACGTCGACGGCACGAAGGAAGCGGGCCGCAGGATCGCCGACCGCATCACCGAGCACGGCCTATCCGAATGGCTTGCCACGGTGCGGCGTCACCATGAGGGAACCTACCAGCATTGCCTGCTCGTGACCGGCGTGGCGATCGACTTCGGACTGAGCCTCGGCGTCGGGCGAACCGATCTCGAGCGGCTGTATTCCGCAGCCATGTTCCACGACATCGGCAAGGCGCAGATTCCGCTTGCGATCCTCGACAAGCCCGGCCGCCTCGACACCGACGAACGCGCCATGATCGAGAAGCATCCGGCGGCGGGTTACGAGTTTCTGAAGGATCACGAGAAAATCTCGCCCGAGATTCTCGACGCCGTGCGGCATCATCACGAATATCTCGACGGAAGCGGTTATCCCGACGCGCTGTGCGGCGAGAGCATCAACGACATCGTCCGCATTCTGACGATCTCGGACATCTTCGCCGCGCTGATCGAACACCGGCACTACAAGCCGACGATGCCGCGCACCGAGGCCTACAACATTCTTTGCGGGATGACCGGAAAACTCGAGAAGGCCCTCGTAACCTCGTTCAAGGAGGTTGCGCTCACGCGATGACCGCGCAGGCTAGGCGCTCCCGCAGCGAGGACCTCGTCACGAACCGCGCTTAGTGCGTGGCCCGGTATTTGGCGCGGTGCGGAATCGACCGGGAGGCCAGTCCTTCCGCAAGCAGCTTCATGTCCTCGCGTCTGCCACTCCGGATCAGCTTGCCGAGCTCATCGGGTGTGAAGGGAAGATTTGGATCATCATCAATCGGATACCGCGGTCGCGGACCGAAGAACCGTCGAACCAGGCTAGCCAGCCGCCGCATGTCGATTCCCTCGCGCCAGCAACAAACCTTTCACTCCGCGTATTGTTCCTCCCGCGCGATCGAGATTGCAAGAGGCCACCAACGGCTCAGCATCAAAAAAATTGACGAGAGAATAATCTCCTCTCCTCCACCTCAGCCGGCTCTCCGCGTTAGTCGGCTCGCAGCGTCAGCCGGCTCTGCGCATCAGTGACTTCCCGCACTAGTCGGCAAAGCCGACATAACGCACGAAATCGTCGTTACCCTCGCGATCGGAGCGAACGGCGTTCGCGGCGAAGCTGTCGTCGGGATATCCCATCGCGACACATGTCATGATGACCTCGTCTTCCGGAATCTTCGCGACCTCGCGCACGATGTCGGAGCGCATGATGCCCTGCCCGTTGATCACCGAACCGAGACCGCGGTCCCAGGCCGCGAGCACGATGCCGTAGCAGAGCGCGCCGAGATCGAAATGGCAGACCGCGCCGGGATCCAGCACGCGGTCATAGGTCAGCACCAGCGAGACCGGCGCGTCGAACTGGCGGAAGCCGCGCAGCACCCAGTCCTGCCGCATCGGCTTGTCGTCGCGCGCGATCCCCATCGCGCCGAACAGCTTCTTGGCGATGTCGACCTGCCGGGTGCGATGAATGCCCTGGTATTCGCCGTGGCTGATGATGTCGCGCTTGACCTTGGCGCCGCCGACCATCTCCTCCATGTTGCGGCGGCGCAGCTCTTCAAGCGGAGGGCCTGTGAGCACATGGACATGCCAGGGCTGGGTGTTCATCGACGACGGCGCACGCTTGGCGCTCCCGATGATCGCCTCGATCACCGCGCGGGATACCTGCTGCTGCTTGAAACCGCGCACGCTGCGGCGCGACTGGACCAGCGTTTCGAATTCCAACTCTTGACCTCCCTGACCGTTCATTCCGCGGCATTGCAATTGTAACGCGTAACCGGTTGCCGATGCGGTACGCCAAATCTATGCTACCCCGCAAGCAAGACCAAGAACCCAGCGAGGACCTGCAAATGCCCGCACCGCTCGATCCCGTCATCGCCCAGATCATCCCGCTGCTGCCGCTGCGCGATCCCACCACGATGACGCCACAGAGCGCCCGCGATGCCTTGCGCGCACTGGCTGCCTCGCGTGCGGATGTGCCGCCGCCCCCCGTCGAAACGGTGCAGGATATCAAGGTGAAAGGCGGCGCCGGGCCGCTCGATGCACGTGTCTATCGCGTCGGCCCCAATCCTGCGCCAACCGTGGTCTTCTTCCACGGCGGCGGCTGGGTCGCGGGCGATCTCGAAACCCACGACCGGCAGGCGCGCAATCTCGCGATCGAGACCGGTGCGGTCGTCGTCTCCGTCGATTATCGGCGCCCGCCGGAAACGCGTTTTCCCGGCGCCTTCGAGGACGCGTTCGCCGCCGCAAGTGACATCTTCAACCGCGTCGCGGAATTTGGCGGCAACGCAAAGCGTCTCGGCGTTGCCGGCGACAGCGCCGGCGGAAATCTCGCAGCCGCCACGGCAATCGCCTGCCGCGATGCCGGCATCAAGCTGGCCGCACAATTGCTGGTCTATCCCGTGACCGACGTCGTCGGGGGCTACGCGGATGCGCGCGAGAACGCGCCCTATCCGTCACGCACCGAGAATGCCGACGGCTATTTTCTGACACGCGCGACGATGGAATGGTTTTGCGGCCACTATCTCGCCGATCCCAAGGATGCCGCCGACTGGCGGGTCTCGCCGCTCCGCGCCGCTTCGCTCAAAGGGCTCGCGCCCGCGATCGTGACCACCGCATGGTTCGATCCGTTGCGCGACGAAGGCGCGGCCTATGCACGGGCGCTGGAGGCCGCCGGCGTCCGCGTCAAGCACCATGAGGGCCCCGGCCTGATCCACGGCTATTTCGGCCTTGGCGATGCTTCCGCGGCCGCGAAGGCCGAGGCGCAACGCGCACGGGCCGATTTCAAGACACTGCTCGCGCGCGGAATCTGAACCGCAGATGAATGGAAAAATCCCCGACATCGGTCGTGGCGCGCATCGATCCTGCTTGATTGCGCCACGATTCGCGGTTCCAATCCGCTTGGTAATTTTGTCCTAGGGAGACACCCATGATGAAGCGGATTTTTCTCGCAGCGATTGTCGCCACCTTTGCAGCGGGCTCGGCCCTCGCGGACGACACCTGCGAGAGCAAGGCGGTCGGCAAGGACGGCAAGGCGCTCGCCGGCGCCGCCAAGACCTCGTTCATGAAGAAGTGCAAGGCCGACGCTTGCACGCCCAAGGCCGTCAGCGCCGACGGCAAGCCGCTTGCCGGTGCCGCCAAGAACAGCTTCATGAAGAAGTGCGAGGTCGGCGCCTGATCGCTGCTGGTTCGCCACTGCTGCACGGACACTCTGCAACTCCGTCGTGCCCGGGCCTGTCCCGGGCATCCACGTATGTGTGTCCGTGCGGCACAGATCAGATGGCCGGGCCAAGTCGAAAGCACGACCATCCTCTAGTAACGTCGTCGTCAAGCCGTTCGAATTAACCACCAATTCGATCCAATTTTAATAAGACAACAACGCTGCTTGTTAGCGTGAGCCGCACAGATCAACGTGCGGGAATTGCCGTTTTCCGGATATCGGCGGGACCGGGAAAGTGACTTCGTCGAGTGCGATCGTCTTTCATTGGGAGCATCTCGCCATGATCGAACGTCGTGCAATGAAGCGCATACCGATCAACCGGGCCGCGCGGCTATCGTTTGGTGAAATTCACGGGACTCATCCGTGCCTGGTGCGCGATATCAACGCCTTGGGTGCCCGCATTTCCACGCCGTACTACATATTTGCCGACGAGTTTGTGTTGTCGTTCGACGGCCATTCCGGAATTTTCTACTGCCGCGTCGTATGGAAAAAGGAGACGCTCTGCGGCGTTTTATTCCTCCTGCGTCGTCGCTCGCCAAAAGCAGCGAACGATTCCGGCGCGCGCGCAAATGTGGTGCGACTTGATCGCCGGCTCGTGTGCCGCGGCGGGGTCTTTAGCCCGGAAGTATCGACCTGACTCCTCGCCCGCGCGGGTGCATATTGCAGCGGTAGGGCGTCGCGAGGTGACCGAATGAAACGCCGCAATCTTGTCGCGCTTCTCGGCGCTGCGGTGACCGTCATGCCCCTCGCGGCCCACGCGCAGCAACCCGCGGTGCCGCGGGTTGGCTATGTCTGGGGTGGCGTTCGCGGGACGGACTTG
Source organism: Bradyrhizobium sp. MOS001 (assembly GCF_004634465.1). Lineage (NCBI taxonomy): Bacteria > Pseudomonadati > Pseudomonadota > Alphaproteobacteria > Hyphomicrobiales > Nitrobacteraceae > Bradyrhizobium > Bradyrhizobium sp. MOS001. Next base: position 8,684 of record NZ_SPVJ01000038.1, on the reverse strand, counting down.
TACTACCAGACCGGCTTCCGTCGGGGACTTGCGGACCTGGGATATGTCGTGGGGCGCAACCTGCTGCTCGAAGAACGCTACGCCGACGGAGAGCCGGAGCGCGTTCCCGCATTGATCGCTGAACTTCTCACGCTCAACGTTGATGTTCTCGTGACTCCAGGCACACCAATTTCGCAGGCTGCGCAACGTGCAACGTCCACGGTGCCGATCGTCTGCATGAGCGGAGATCCGGTCAGAGCCGGTCTTGTGGCAAGCCTTGCCCGACCAGGCGGCAATATCACCGGGCTGTCGCAGCTCTCGGGCGAATACGGTGTCAAGTGGGTGGAACTGCTGAAGGAGGCGGCACCGAAAGTGCACCGTGTCGCAGTGTTGTGGAATCCTGACAATCCGACGACCGCCAACCAAGTCGAACTCATGCAGAAAGCGGCGCCCGGTCTCGGTATCGAGCTGACGGCTCTCTCGATACGGCGCGCGGACATCGACAACAGCTTCGCCGCGCTTGGGGAGAGAGGCTTCGATGGTCTCGTCGTCACCGACGATCCATCGCTGATACCCCTCGTTCCCCGCCTGATCGAGTTCACTGCAGAGCGGCGCTTGCCGGCGATCTATCCATTCCGCGACTCGGCTCAGAGAGGAGGACTGATGTCGTACTCGGCCAACCTTTTCAAACTATGGCAACGCGCTGCAAGCTATGTTGATCGCATTCTGAAAGGGGCCCGTCCGGCGGAGCTTCCCGTCCAGCAGACGACGGATGTGATCCTGAATATCAACCTCAAGACCGCCAAGGCTCTTGGTCTCGACATTCCCATGACGCTGTCCGCCCGAGCCGACGAGGTGATCGAATAGCAACGGAAATGCTGCGCGCGAAAATTGCGCTTGGCAGACTGTCGCCGGGCGTATCAGTATGGGATTGATGAACGCAAGCGGCCGCCTGATAGCCTCGCCTGCGGTCGCTGCCAATACGGGTTCTCCACGCACATCGCGGAAAGTCCGATCGCCGACGCTCGGCACTGATCCCATGACGTATAAGCGCATTCGAAATAGGTGCTGCCACCCCACTCCCATCTCTGAAGGCAGACGGGGTGGCTGGGATCGTAAGTTTGGGCTGTAGCCGAGGCGATCGCCAGGATCGCCGCACTGCCCAGGATTAGCCAACGGAGCATCCACATCGCCGCCTCCTCCAAATGGATCATCCAAGCTTTCCGGCTCGACCGCCGCTCATGTGGAGACAGAAGACGCTTTGCGACGCTATAGCTCCTGCGTCGTCGCTCGACGAAAGCGGCGAACGAGTCCCTCGCGCCCACATCGGCACCTCTGCGCTCGCCCCAGGCCGGCGGACATAACTCATCCGATAAGTGGCCCTGAGCCTTGCTCGGAAAGACCCTGCAGCCGCCATCCTGCAATATCACTGGTCTTTCCGCATTGCTCGCAAATCAGGTGAGAGCATCCCCTAGCTCGTCCCCGCTGAACGTTCTCGCGGGAGGCTTCACATCCGCAGCGCGGGCAAGCTAGCGCCGCGCGCCCGCATCCAGGGCTTGCGAGCAAGAAACTGGCGAAGTTCGATACGCGGTCGACGATCCTTCTGATCAATTTGGATTATCCAAACGACGGCCCCGGACTTGGGTTGAGTGTGAGGTTCCGGGACCGTCATCGAGGCGCGGACCGCAGCCCACCCGCGCACTGCCAGTAACGTGGATGTCCGCGCGACGAACAATTGTCTTCTGGTACAATCCCACTGCGCGTCATCATGCCCGCTAGCGGGCATTGCGGTGCTCGGAGCCGATAGCCAATCCTGGCCCGTCAGCGAAACATCGATGCCTCTCAACCAGGTCCGCCTGATGGGCCGCAGCGCACTGGATATCTCGCGCCGAACTCTTCGCATTTGCCCTGTACCGAAGACCTTTGATCTGGATCAAGGAGTCGAACTATCGATGCAATCTCAACTTGGGCGATAGGCGCCGTTCGGAACCATCGACGCCTGTCACATCAAATTCGCGAATTAGGGGGCAACCAACAGACCTGCAACGTAGTGGAGAGACCGCCATGGCCGTCAATCTCATTTCAGCTGCACAACAGCTCCTGACCCCTGAAGTCATTGCGCAGATTTCCTCCTTTCTTGGGATGGACCGAAGCGCGACGCAGAAGGCCGCAATAGCGGCCATCCCGACCATACTGGCCAGCCTGTCGGATCTGGTCGGAACCCCGGCCGGCGCCAATCAACTGTCAAAGCTGCTGTCACAACAGCAAGGCAGCAATCCCATGGATATGTTGCGCAACGCCGGCGCCCCGGACCTGGCTCAGACGGGTTCGAGCATGTTGTCCGGACTGCTTGGAGGCCGAACCATGGATACCATGGCCCAGGCGATCGGGAGTTTCGCGGGAATGGGCGATGGCGGCGGCAAGTCGTTACTCGCCGTGGTCGGGCCGCTGGTCCTGGGTATGCTCGGCAAGCAGCAGCATGACGCCGGGATGGATGCAAACGGACTGGCATCGCTTCTGCGCTCGCAGAAAGATCAGATCATGGCGGCGATTCCATCGGGCCTCAGTGATCAACTCGGCGCCGCGGGCCTGATCGACAAGGCACGCAGTGGAATGGCCACTGCCGCCGCCACAGGGAGCCGGATCGCCGGCGTTTCCGGCGCTACTGGCGCGAGCCAGGCCGCCATGGCCGCCGGCCGGTCGCAATGGCCATATTGGCTCGCCGCGCTCGTTATCGTTGCCGGGCTTGCCATATATGCGCTTCAGCGTCCGACCGAGCCGACGGTCGCTCAGAGTACAAACATTACGCGGCCCTCAACCGGAACTGTGGGCATGGCGCCCGCGGATCTGACCGTTGACGGCGTGAATCTGGCGAACCAGGTCAATTCGTCCCTTGGTACGCTGCAGGCTCAACTGCCGACCATCACCGATGAAGCTAGCGCGCAGGCGGCCCTGCCGAAGATCAACGACGCCATCTCACAGCTGGATGGCGTCACGGCACGAGCTGCCAAGCTTTCTCCGGAAGCGCGACGCGCGCTTGCCAAGCTGATCGTCGCGGCGGCGCCGGCCATCAATCAGATGTGCGACAAGGTCTCGGCGACACCGGCCGGCACGATCGCAAAGCCAGTGATCGACAATCTTCGTGCCAAGCTCGACCAGTTGGCGAAAGCCTGAAAGCCAGAGACGTCACACGCAATAAACTCGCCACACTTCAGGACGGGACGTGTTTCCCACCCTCCCGTCCTGCAAGATGAAAGGAGAAGACTCCATGGCCGACAAGACCAGTTTCACCAAGGATGAATGGGCGCTCCTCCTGAGAAGCCCGATGAATGCTGGAATGGCCATTACGGCTGCCGAACCGAGCGGATTGTTTGGCCTTCTGAAGGAATCATTTGCTGGCGGCACCGCGCTCGCCCAGGCGGCCACCGATCCCAATGCCAACCCCTTGGTAAAGGCTGTGGTCGCCGACTTCCAGACGAGCGACGGCCGGGCCGCGGCTCATGACGGGTTGAAGGCAGAGCTCGGCAAGAGCACGCCGGCCGAGATCAAGACCAAGACAATCGCATCGTTGCATGAAGTCACGGCGCTGCTTGCTGCGAAAGCTCCGGATGATGCCGCGGCTTTCAAGGGCTGGCTGCGTCAGATTAGTCAAAAGACGGCTGAGGCTGCATCGGAAGGCGGAGGGTGGTTCGGTGGGGGCGTTCAGGTCAGCGACGCCGAGAAAGCAACCCTCGGCGAAATCTCCAGCGCGCTTGGCATCTGATCTCGGTGGGCCGCACGGCCCACCTCTACGCGCCCTGCACCATTGGTTTGCGGGATGCCAGAGCCGCTGGCTTCCCCAAGGCCAGCGGCTGTTCTTTGCGGCGATGTGCGGGCAGTTGGGCAAATTCTCGTTGCGCGTCGGCTGGGCGCTGACCGAAATGGCAACTCCGCTGCCTTCCACGGCAACGTTGACATATGTCAAAGCCGGCAATTCCTGGAACCGAACTACTCCAACCAGCTGAGGCGCTGGGGGGGCCATCATGAAACGATGGAGCGGTCAACCTGCACTGCTCGCTGCTACCGCGATTGCTGCGTCATGCATCGCATTCGATGGTGGAATTGACTCTGCGCATGCGAAGTTCGGTCGAATAACGAAGTCGGCGATTGTCCCTGGCGCAACGCCGCTGGAAGTGCATGACCATACCCGCGACGCAAACGGTTCGCCAAACGCCAACGACCTCCCCTCGCTTGCCACGAAATCACCCCGACGGCGTCAGCGCGCAGCAGGGCAAGGCCCGAAAGCTCACGGCGACATTCGGCGCGCAACGCATCGGAAGAGCAACCATCAGCATGCATTTCATAAGAAACATCCTAGAAGGGAAACCCCACTGTTCGGGCTTGCGAGTTTCTACTCGGAAGACCAGATGACCGCGAGTGGCGAGAGGTTCAACAAGCATGCGCTGCATGCGGCGCATCCGTCCTTGCCTTTCGGAACGCGCCTGCGCGTGACTAATGTCTTGAACAAAAAGTCCGTGATCGTGAGAGTCAACGACCGTGGTCCATTTGTTCATGGACGCATCATCGACGTTACATCGGGTGCGGCCCAGGCCCTTGGAATGATCAAGATCGGCGTGGTCAATGTCACGCTTGAAATCGTTCGATAATGGCCGCCTATTTCATATATCGACGGCGGCCGGGCCGTGATCAATACGGCGGGAAAGGACTGATTTGGGCGTACAGGCCTAGTCCCGCTTGAACCGATAGTCGAACGCCCCATCCAGCGGCTTGATCAGCCCGACCGTCGGCGCCGGAAAATGGATCGGCAGGATCAGCGTGTCGGTATCCGCAACGGAGGCGAAGAACTTTCGCCGCGAGACCGCCGACTGCCTGGCATCCCAATCCGGCTTCGCCGACCAGTCCGGCTCGCGGCACTGGATCTGGTGATGCATGAGATCGCCCGCGACCACCGCGCGGCTCCCCTTCGAAAAGATATTCACGCAGCAATGACACGGTGAATGCCCCGGCGTCGGCGTCAGCGTGACGGTGTCATCGAGCGCGTAGTCATCGTCGACCAGCAGCGCCTGCCCGGCCTCGACGATCGGCAAGCAGTTGTCGCGGAAGACGGTGCCGGGCGGGTTGTTGCCTTTGGCATTCTCGGCCTCCCAGGCCGCGTACTCGCCCTTGTGAAAGACGTACTTTGCATTCGGAAACGTCGGCACCCAGCGCCCGTCGCGCAAGGTCGTGTTCCAGCCGGTGTGGTCGATGTGCAGATGCGTGCAGAAGACGTAGTCGATCTGCTCGAAAGAGATGCCGAGCGCGAACAATTCGTTGCGCCAGCGCTCCTTGCCCGGAAAATCGAACGGCGGCGGATGGCCCTTGTCCTCGCCGGTGCAGGTGTCGACGAGGATGGTGTAGCGCGGCGTGCGCACGACAAACGTCTGATAGGTGATCACCATCATGCCGCGCGCGGCATCGAACACCTCCGGCTCCATCGTCGGCAGATGACGGGCGAACACGCCCTCGTCATAGGCCGGGAAGAAATCCTGCGGCCGCCGCCACGGCCCTTCCCGCTCGATCACCGCATCGATGGTGATGTCGCCGATCCGCAGTTGCTTCATGGTTGTTCGCTCCCTTTTTGGGAGGAAACGTAGCGGGCGACATAGGACCGTTCAAGCCGCGAGGCGTACAGGCCTCCCATGCACCCCGATTGCCGCAAATCAACCTCAAACGCCGCCGACGATAACCCTGGAATGGGGAATATCTGTTGGGCAGGAAACTCAGAGTCGTCACGGCAGTCCTGATTGCCGTGGCCGCGGGCGTCTACATCAACAACACCGATCTGCTGGCGCCGCATCGCGACGGCAAACCGGTGCTGCTCGCGCATCGCGGTATGGCACAACGGTTTGACGAGCGCGATGTGAGGAACGACACCTGCACCGCCGCGCGAATGTTGCCGCCGGCGCATGACTACCTCGAGAACACCCTCCGTTCGATGCATGCGAGCTTCGACGCCGGCGCCGATGCGGTCGAGCTCGACGTGCACCCGACGACCGACGGCGAATTCGCCGTTTTCCATGACTGGACTCTCGACTGCCGTACCGACCGCCAAGGCGTCACGCGCGAACAGAGCATGGCGAAACTGAAAATGCTTGACATCGGCTACGGCTACACGGCCGACGGCGGCAAGACATTCCCGTTTCGCGGTAAAGGCATCGGGATGATGCCGACATTGTCGGAGGTGTTCGCCGCCTTCCCTGACAAGAAACTCCTGATCAACGTGAAGAGCCGAGACCCAAACGAAGGCGAGAAACTTGCCGCCGTGCTGAACGCGCTCCCGGCCGAGCGGCGCCGGACGATCATGGTCTATGGCGGCGACGAGCCCATAGACGTGATCCGTGGCCTCACCCCTGATGTCCGCACCATTTCGCGCGGGGCCATCCGGAGCTGCCTGATCCGCTATATCGGCTATGGCTGGACCGGCCTGATGCCAGCCGCCTGCCGCAACGCGATGGTGCTGGTACCGATCAACGCCGCGCCCTGGCTATGGGGCTGGCCCGATCGCTTCCTCAATCGCATGACCGACGCCAACAGCGCGGTCTTCGTGCTCGGCCCCTACAGCGGCGGCGAGTTCTCCACCGGCATCGATACGCCCGAATTGTTCGCCCGGCTGCCGCAAGCCTATTCCGGCGGGATCTGGACCAACGAGATCGAGGCGATCGCCACGATCTCGCGCAAGAGCAAAAACTAGCTCCGCAACCCCGGCGCTTCCTGCCCGGTGCGCGCGACATATTCCGTGTAGCCGCCACCGAACTGGTGGATGCCTTCCGGCGTCAGTTCCAGCACGCGGTTCGACAGCGTCGCCAGGAAGTGGCGGTCATGCGAGACGAACAGCATGGTGCCCTCAAAATCCGCCAGCGCCGTGATCAGCATCTCCTTGGTGGCGAGGTCGAGATGGTTGGTCGGCTCGTCCAGCACCAGGAAGTTCGGCGGATCGAACAGCATCTTGGCCATCACGAGGCGCGCCTTCTCGCCGCCCGACAGCACGCGGCAGCGCTTCTCGACGTCGTCGCCGGAGAAGCCGAAGCAGCCGGCGAGCGCGCGCAACGAGCCCTGCCCCGCGGTCGGAAACTGGTCTTCGAGCGACTGAAACACGGTGCGCTCACCGTCGAGCAGATCCATCGCGTGCTGAGCGAAATAGCCCATCTTGACGCTGCCGCCGACTGCCACCGTGCCCTCGTCCGGCTCGCTCGCACCGGCGATGAGCTTGAGCAGCGTCGACTTGCCGGCGCCGTTGACGCCCATCACGCACCAGCGCTCCCTGCGGCGGATCATGAAATCGAGGCCGTCATAGATGCGCTTGCTGCCGTAACCCTTGTAGACGTTCTTGAGCGCCACGACGTCCTCGCCCGAGCGCGGCGCCGGCGGAAAATCGAACGCCACGGTCTGGCGGCGGCGCGGCGGCTCAACCCGCTCGATCTTGTCGAGCTTCTTCACCCGGCTCTGCACCTGGGCCGCATGAGACGCGCGCGCCTTGAAACGCTCGATGAACTTGATCTCCTTGGCGAGCATGGCCTGCTGGCGCTCGAATTGCGCCTGCTGCTGCTTCTCGTTCTGCGCCCGCTGCTGCTCGTAGAACTCGTAATCGCCGGTATAGGTCGTGAGCGATCCGGAATCGATCTCGATCACCTTGGAGATCACGCGGTTGATGAACTCGCGATCATGCGAGGTCATCAGCAGCGTGCCTTCGAAATCGTGCAGGAATTTTTCCAGCCAGATCAGGCTTTCGAGATCGAGATGGTTGCTCGGCTCGTCGAGCAGCATGACGTCGGGGCGCATCAAAAGAATACGCGCCAGCGCCACGCGCATCTTCCAGCCGCCGGAAAGCTTGCCGACGTCGCCGTCCATCATCTCCTGGCTGAAGCCGAGGCCGGACAGCGCCTCGCGCGCGCGGCCGTCGAGCGCATAGCCGTCGAGTTCCTCGAACGCGTGCTGCACCTCGCCATAGCGCGCGATGATCTCGTCCATCTGGTCGGCCTTGTCGGGGTCGGCCATCGCGGCCTCGAGCTCGCGCAACTCGGCTGCGACCTCGCTCACGGGACCTGCGCCATCCATCACCTCGGCCACGGCGCTGCGGCCGCTCATCTCGCCGACGTCCTGGTTGAAATAGCCGATGGTAATGCCACGATCGGTCGAAACCTGCCCTTCATCGGGCAGTTCCTCACCGGCGATCATCCGGAACAGCGTGGTCTTTCCCGCGCCGTTCGGGCCGACGAGGCCGATCTTCTCGCCCTTGTTGAGGGCGGCGGAGGCTTCGATGAACAGGATCTGGTGGCCGGCTTGCTTGCTGACGTTGTCGAGGCGGATCATGGGGTCTTTTTGGGGGGAATGTTGCGTTGCAGCGTCATAGGCCATACGGGCCGCCAGGGGAAGCCCGGCCGGGCCCGGATTCCACCCCGCCAGACGCCAGCTTCCTGTAATTCATCCCGACGCGACGCTTCGCGCCCGCTGTCTGCCGTCTCGCTGTCCGCTTCCAGCCGAAGCGCGCTGTCCGAGCGGCAAGGCGTGACGTCCGCCAATGTCCCATATAGCGGACTTGCCGCTACCGCCCGTCAGGCGTCGGCTTGTGACCCTGGCTGTGTGAAAAGCCACGAGTCGGTTACGATTCCTCCGTTTCCTGATGGGGGATATGGATGGGACGCTTCGTTGAAGGCGCGGACAGATCC
>NZ_SPVJ01000037.1:0-85703 GCF_004634465.1 Bradyrhizobium sp. MOS001 | reverse complement strand
CAACTACAGATCTTGCCAGGCAATTGCCGGGACCAGGGCACTCGCTCCTGACGTCTTCAGCCTCAAGAGCCGATAACGCAACAGGCCCCTTGTGGGAGAGGGCATCACCGCAGGAAGATACAAACTCATTGGGGTGAGGGGTATCTCTCGGCGCATTCATATGCATCGATATGCGCGGAGAGATACCCCTCATCCGGCGCTTCGCGCCACCTTCTCCCACAAGGGGAGAAGGGAAGAGACACTGTCGCTTGGACTAGCGACTCAATTCGCCGCAGACCTCGCCGCAGCCGGCATGTAGATCTGCGCGTAGCCTTCCTTGATCGCCGAGGTGATGCGATCCAATCGGCGGTCGATGTGCTTCTCCAGCACCGAGACGCAGGCCTCTTCGTCGCGCGCTTTCAGTCCTTCGACGACAGCGCGGTGCTCGGCCTGGGTGTTGGAGCGGTTGATGCGGTCCATGTCGATCCAGCGCACGAAGCGGATGCGGGCGTTGACGTTGCGCAGCACGCGCAGCATCTCGGCGTTGTTCGACATCCCCATCAGCCGCTCGTGAAAGGTCTCGTCGAGTTCGACCAGCTCCACCGACGAACGCTCGCCGGGATCGGGACCGGTGGCTTCGAGGAATTTCAGGAGCGCGTCGATGTCCTCGTCCCTGGCGCGCTTGATGGCAAGGCGGATCGAGGCGACCTCGATCGACTTGCGCAGCTCGTAGAGATCGAAGATCTCGTGCGCGTCGAGCTCGCGGCAGAAGAAGCCCTTGCCCGGCGTGAAGCGCAGGAAGCCTTCGGTGTTGAGACGGTTGAGCGCTTCGCGCAGCGGCGTGCGGCTGACGCCGAGGCGTTTTGCCAGCTCGCCCTCGTTGAGCCGTTCGCCCGGCTTGAACTCATAGCTCACGGCCATCGCCTTGAGCTGTTCATAGACGCGATCGACGATACTATCGGAAGCCAGTTCCACGTTGCTCTTCATAAGCTGCATTCATGCCCGAACACAGCCCAATATACCGGGGCTGCATGGACGATTGCAATCCAAACAGCTGCCTAGCACATCTTGTGCATAGCTTTGCGACAGCCGGGCTCAGGCAAACGCGCGCGGGCGCAGTCCAGCATGAAACCAGGTGATCATGGAATAGATGTCGTAGACCGGCAGGCCAACTTCGGCCTGCAGAGCTGCCGCATAAGGCGGCATGTTGGTGCATTCGAGCACGATGGCGCCGACATCCGGATTTTTCGCGACCAGCTCCTTGCCCGCCTCGACCACGTCACGCTCGGCCTGGGCCACATCCATGTCATCCTTCTCGGCCTTGATCAGGACGCGAAAGAATTCCTTGCCGTGCTCGGTGCCGACCAGTGGCGTATCGAGCGGCACGCCGGCGCCTTCGAGATGGGCCGGCGTCAAGGTCGAACCTGATACCGTGACGAGGCCGACGCGCTTGCCTGGCGGCAAGGTCGCCTGCACCCACGGCACCTGCATCAGCGACGAGGTCGCAACGGGAACGCCGACGGCGGCCGCGATCTCCTTCTGAAACAGCGAGAGGAAGCCGCAATTGGTGGTGATGGCTTCCGCGCCCAACCGGACCAGATCCTTCGCCGCCTCGATGAAATCCGGCAGCAGGCCGGCGGCGCCCTTCAGCACCACCTTCTCCGGCGACGCGCCGCTCACCACGCGATAGAGCACGGGGAACGGCCAGGTCGTGCCGTTGCCCATGTCGCCGGGAATGCGGGGAAAGCGCGCTTCCAGCATCAAAATGCCGAGCGGCGCGCCATAGATGGCCTTGCCGCCGCGGGCGATGCGAGAGGACGAGTTGGCTGGATAGGTCATGGTGCGTTCTCAGAGGAAGCGAGTGGGCGCGAACGGCGCAAGCGGGATCTCCGGCTGCTTGCCGCTCAGGAGCTGGGCGACCAGACGGCCGGTGCGCGCCGATCCGACCAGGCCGACATGGCCATGGCCGAAGGCGTAGACGATATCGCACGAGGCACGCGCATGGCCGATGCAGGGCAGCCCATCCGGCATGCTCGGCCGATGGCCGAACCAGGTTTTGATGCGCGAATCTGGAATATCCTTCGGCAGTTTCGGGAACATGCTGAAGAGGTTGTTGCGCAGGATTTCGGCGCGCTTCCAGTTCGGCGCGGCCTCGAGGCCCGCGATCTCGACCGTGCCGGCGGCGCGCAGGCCCTTGTCGGTCCAGTTCACCACCATGCTGACGTCGGACGCCATCATCGAGCTGCGCGGACCCGATTCCGGGTTCTCGATCATGACGTGATAGCCGCGCTCGGTTTCGAGCGGCAAGGGATCGCCGACGGATGCGGTGAGCTGTTTTGACCGCGCGCCGGCGGCGACCACCGCGGCATCGCAAGCAATCTCACCGGTCTCGGTGAGAACGGCAACGAGCTTGTTGCCTGAAAGCTTCAGACCGGTCGCCCTGGCATGAACGAGCTTGGCACCGCTCGCGAGCGCATGCTGGGCCAGCGCCGCAACGTAAGCGCCGGGATCACGGCAGCGTCCGGCCTCCTCCACCACCACGCCAAAGGTGTAGCGCGGATGCAGATCCGGCTCGCGCTGACGCATCTCGTCGGCGTTCAGCTCCATCCATTCGACGCCGACTTTCTTGCGCAGGCGCCAGCCGAGATTGCTGTCGAAATTGCCGCGCGACGGGAATACGTGCATCACGCCGTTGCGCTCGACCAACTCGGGCACGCCCGCTTCTTCCGCGAGCTTCTTGTGCAGCAGCGGCGCGTCCTTCAGCAGATCGCGCAGCGCAAACGCCGTCTTCTCGACCCGTGCCTCGGTCCAGCCGGAGAGCAAATACTTGACCAGCCAGGGCAGCGCCTTCGGCAAGTAAGACCAGCGGATCGCGAGCGGGCCGAGCGGGTCCATCAGATAACCCGGCACCTTCTTCCAGAGGCCCGGCTCGGCCGGCGGAATCACCGAATGGGAGGAGAGCCAGCCGGCATTGCCGTAGCTCGCCGCCTGTTCGCCACCGGGCTCGCCTGCGTCGATCAGCGTGACGCGATGCCCCTCGCGCAGCGCCTCGATGGCGCTGATCACGCCGACCGCGCCGGCTCCGATGATAGCGACGTGGCGGCCTTCCGACATCGGCTACGCCTTCACCGCCGGCGCGAAATCCTTGCCGACCGAGATCGCGCGCGGATCGATGATGCAGTGGAGGATCGACGGCTTGCCCGAAGCGAGCGCGCGCTCGAACGCCGGCGCAAACTCTTCGGTGCGCTCGACGCGCTCGCCATGGCCACCGAATGCCTTCGCATACATCGCAAAGTCAGGGTTCTTGAGCTGAGTTCCGACCACGCGGCCAGGATAATCACGCTCCTGGTGCATACGGATGGTGCCGTATTGCGAGTTGTCGACGACGATGACCACCAGCGGCGCGTCGTACTGCACGGCGGTCGCGAATTCCTGGCCATTCATCAGGAAGCAGCCATCACCGGCAAAGGCGACGACGACGCGATCCGGATATTGCCGCTTTGCAAGCACCGCAGCCGGCACGCCATATCCCATCGAGCCCGAAGTCGGCGCGAGCTGGGCGGCAAAGCTGTGGAAACGGTGATGGCGATGGATCCAGCCGGCATAGTTGCCGGCGCCGTTGCAGACGATCGCGTCCTTCGGCAGGCGGTCGCGGAGCCAGGTCATGACCTGGCCGTACTGGAATGTGCCCGGCAGCTCACGCGCCTTGTCGGTCCAGGCGAGGTAATCGGCATGCGCCTTGGCGGCCTCGCCCTTCCAGGCAACGGCGCCAGCGGGCTTCAGCGTCTCGACGGCGGCCGCGAACGCGGCAGGCGTCGCCTGGATCGCGAGCTCAGGCTGGTAGATGCGCCCGAGCTCTTCCGAGCCCGGATGCACGTGGATCAGCTTCTGCTTCGGCGTCGGGATATCGAACAGCGTGTAGGACGAGGACGGCATCTCCGACATGCGGCCGCCGATCAGGAGAATGACGTCGGCGTTGTCGATGCGCGCCTTCAGGCCCGGGCTCGGCCCGATGCCGAGATCGCCGGCATAATGCGAATGATCGGCATCGATCAGCGAGGCCCGGCGGAACGAGGTCGCGACCGGCAGGTCGAACCGTTCGGCGAAGCGCGCGATGCTCTTGGTCGCCTCATCCGTCCAGCGCGAGCCGCCGAGGATGACGAGCGGCGCCTTGGCGCTCGCGAGCATGGCGCCGACGCGCTCGAGATCTGATGGTGCCGGCCAGCTCACGGCCGGCTCGATGCGCATGGCGTCGGCAACGGCCGCCGTCTCGGTCAGCATGTTCTCCGGCAGCGCGATCACCACGGGGCCCGGACGGCCCTGCATGGCGACGCGGAAGGCACGCGCGACCAGCTCCGGAATGCGATCGGGGCGATCGATCTCGACGGCCCATTTCGCCATGGTGCCGAACACCGCCTTGTAGTCGAGCTCCTGGAACGCCTCGCGCTCGCGCATGCCGGTGTCGACCTGCCCGACGAACAGGATCATCGGCGTCGAATCCTGCATCGCGATGTGGACGCCGTGGCTGGCATTGGTGGCACCGGGGCCGCGGGTGACGAAGCAGATTCCGGGACGGCCGGTGAGCTTGCCATAGGCTTCCGCCATCATCGCAGCACCACCCTCGGCGCGGCAGATCACGACGTCGATCGGGCTGTCATGCAGCGCGTCGAGTGCCGCGAGGTAGCTCTCGCCCGGCACGCAGGTGACGCGCTCGACGCCTTGGGCGACGAGCTGATCGATCAGGATCTGGCCCCCGGTGCGGGTGTTGCGAATGGTCATGACAGCTCCCTGCAGGCTTTGGCGATGCGCATCACGGCCTCGCGCAAGTTTTGTTCCGAGGTGGCGTAGGACAGGCGGAAATAAGGTGCAAGGCCGAAACAGCTGCCCGGCACCACGGCCACGTCATGCCTCTCCAGCAGGAAGCGGCAGAACGCGGCGTCGCTATCGATAACGGTCCCATCCGGCGTGCGGCGGCCGATCAGGCCGGCGCAGCTCGCATAGGTATAGAACGCCCCTTCCGGCCGGCGGCAGCTGACGCCGTCGATGGCGTTGAGCGCATCGACCACGATGTCTCGGCGGCGCTGGAACGCGGCACGGCGCTCGATCAGCACGTCCTGCGGGCCGGTCAGCGCGGCGATCGCAGCGGCCTGGCTCACCGAGGAGGGATTGGTCGTGCTCTGGCTCTGCACCACCGCCATCGCTGCGATCAATTCGCGCGGGCCGCCGCCATAGCCGACGCGCCAGCCGGTCATGGCGTAGGCCTTGGAAACACCATTCACGGTCAGCGTGCGTGATTTCAGGCTCGGCTCGAGCGCCGCTGCGGTCACGAACGGCATGCCGTCATAGATCAGGTGCTCGTAGATATCGTCCGCCATCAACCAGACATGCGGATGGCGCTTGAGCACATCCAGGATCGGGCGAAGCTGCGCGGCCGAATAGGCGGCTCCGGTCGGATTGGACGGCGAGTTCAGCAGCAGCCAGCGCGTCTTCGGCGTGATCGCGCGTTCGAGATCGGCGGCGTCGAGGCGAAACCCGTTCTCCTCGCGGCAGAGCACGTCCACCGGCGTGCCGTCGGCGATGCGCACCATGTCGGCATAGCTGGTCCAATAGGGCGCGGCGAGGATGACCTCGTCCCCGGGGCTGAGCGTCGCCATGAAGGCGTTGTGGATCACCTGCTTGGCGCCGGCGCCTGCGGTGATCTCGTCGGCGGCATAGACGAGATCGTTCTCGCGGCGGAATTTCTCGGCGATCGCCGCCTTCAATTCCACGGTGCCGTCGAGGATGGTGTATTTGGTCTGGCCGGCGCGGATGGCGCGCTCGGCCGCGTCCTTGGCATGATCAGGCGTATCGAAGTCAGGCTCGCCGGCGCCCAGCACGATCACCGGTCGCCCCTCACGCTTCAGCCGCTGCGCGACCGCGCCGATCTTGAGGATCTCGGAGACGCCGATCGCGCTGATGCGCTGGGCGGGACGGAAGGTCGATGCGGGCGCCTGGACAGTCACGGCCGAGCCTCAACTGCGCGCGGCGATCGCGATCACCTCGATACGGAAGGCGGGATCGGCAAGCTCGACCTTGCCGCAAGCGCGGGTCGGCGTGTTGCCGGGCACGACCCAGGCATCATAGACCGCATTCATGGCGTCGAAATCGTCCATGTTCTTGAGCCAGACCTGCACGCTGAGCAGGCGGGACTTGTCGGTGCCGGCGCGCGCCAGCATGTCGTCGACCTTCGCCAGCGCCTCTTTCGTTTGCTGGGTGATATCAGCGGCCTTGGTATCCGCCACCTGACCTGCGAGGAAGACGAGATCGCCGAACACGGAAGCGCGGCTGCGGCGGGCGTTCTGGTCGATGCGAGTGATATCCGACATGGGATGTCCTTATGTCTTTACTTGCCGGTGGCGATGATGCGGCGGCAGTGGTCGAGCGCCGCGCCGATGAGATTGTCACTCGCCTCGGGCGTGCGGAACGCCGAATGCGCCGATAGCGTCACGTTCGGCAGCTTGGTCACGGGATGACCGGCGGGAAGCGGCTCGACGGTGAAGACGTCGAGGCCGGCATGGGCGATGTGGCCGGAGCGCAGCGCATCCAGCATTGCGTCTTCATCGACCACAGCGCCGCGCGCCGTGTTGATCAGAATGCTGCCGGGGCGCATCTGCGCGATGCGCTCGCGCGACAGGAAACCCTTGGTCTCGTCGTTGAGCAAGAGATGCAGCGAGACGACGTGGCTCTCGGCGAGCAGCTTCTGCAGCGAGACGAACTCGACGCCGGGATGGGTCTTCGGCGTCCTGTTCCAGGCGATCACCTTCATGCCGCAGCCCGCCGCCATGCGCGCGGCTTCCGCCGCGATGCCGCCGAAGCCGATCAGGCCGAGCGTCTTGCCGGTGAGCTGCATCGCGTCACGGCGCAGCCAGTTGCCCTCGCGCATGCCGCGGTCCATCTCGCCAAAATTTCGCGCAGACGCCCACATCAGCGCGATCGCGCATTCGGCAACGGCCGTATCGCCATAACCCTTGATGGTGTGGACGGAGACGCCGCGCTCAGCGAGCTCTTCCGGATTCATGTAGCTGCGCGCGCCGGTGCCGAGGAAGACGACGTGCTTCAGCTTCGCGCATTTCTCGGCAATCGCTGATGGCACCGCCGTGTGGTCGACGATCATGATCTCGGCATCGCCGAGCAGGCCGGGCAGATCGTCGGGCTTGATCGAGGGATTGCGGTTGATGCTGACCGGCAGCTTCTGCGAGGCCAGCAGCTTGTCGGTCACCGCCGCCAGGGTCTCGTTCGCATCGACGAATAGGGCGCGCACAGGCCTCTCCTTCAGCTCACTTCCGTATTGCGTTCAGTCTTGTATTCAGACTTAAATGCAATTTACAACCCCTCCCCATCAGGAATTTTGCGCAATCCTGCCAAGATATTGGGCTCATTTCTGCCTTGCCGCCCAAATGGCCAGCAAGTCGAAATACCGTATTGCATTTTATCCTGAATACAGAAATAGTCCAGAGGCCGGACACGATCCGACCCAGATTCCAGGGAGACAGAGACCATGAATCGCAGGGATGCTCTCACCACAGTCGCGCTGGCAGGCGCAGCGATCGCCGCCGCGAGCGGCTCGGCCAAGGCCGATGCGCCGGCCTCCACGCTCGACCGCATCAAGAAGAATGGCGTGCTGCGCGTCGCCGTCATCGTCGGCCAGGAGCCCTATTTCCATAAGGACCTCGCCACCAACGAATGGTCGGGCGCCTGCATCGACATGGCCAAGGACATCGCCGGCAAGCTGGGCGCCAAGGTCGAGACGCTGGAATCGACCTGGGGCAACCAGATCCTCGATCTCCAGGCCGACAAGGTCGACCTCGCCTTCGCCGTGAACCCGACGCCGGAGCGCGCGCTCGTCATCGACTTCTCGACGCCGATCCTGGTGCACTCCTTCACCGTCATCACCAAGAAGGGCTTTGCCAAGCCGCAGACCTGGGCCGAGCTCAACAAGCCCGAGGTCAAGATCGCCGTCGATATCGGCTCGACCCACGAGACGATCGCGCGCCGCTACTGCCCGAAGGCGACCATCCTCGGCTTCAAGAACCGCGACGAGGCGATCCTGGCGGTTGCGACCGGCCGCGCCGACTGCAACGTCTCGCTGGCGGTGCTTTCGGTCTCGACGCTGAAGAAGAACCCGAACCTCGGCGATCTCGCCATTCCGCGCCCGCTGCTGACGCTGCCGACCAACATGGGCATCCGCGCCGAGAGCGACCGCCGCTACAAGGATTTCCTCAGCGCCTGGGCCGACTACAACCGCGCGATGGGCCAGACCCGCGAATGGATGCTCAAGGGTTTTGAGGCGGTCGGCCTCACCGCCGACGATCTCCCGCCCGAAGTGCAGTTCTGACGGTCGATCGATGTACGTCTGGGACTTCGCGGCGCTCAAGCCGTATTGGGGCCTGATCTGCCAAGGGCTCCTGGTCACCGTGTATTACACGGTGACCACGGTGGTCGCGGGTCTCGCCATCGGACTGTTCGTCGGCATCCTGCGCACGACGGCACCGCGCTGGGTCACGGTGCCGTTGCGTCTCTATATCGAGGTGTTCCGCTGCACGCCGCTGCTGGTGCAGCTGATCTGGGTCTACTACGCCCTGCCCGTGCTGATCGGCGTCGACATGTCGCCGGCGATGGCCTGCTTCATCGCGCTGTCGCTCTATGCCGGCTCGTTCTATGCGGAAATCTTCCGTGGCGGCATCGAGGCCGTCGACACCGGCCAGTGGGAGGCCGGCCGCGCCATCGGCATGCGCCGCGGCAAGATCTTTCGCCGCATCGTGCTGCCGCAGGCGACGCAGGTGATGATCCCCTCCATCATCAACCAGACCATCATGCAGCTCAAGAACACCTCGCTGGTGTCGGTGGTCGCGGTCGGTGACCTGCTTTACCAGGGCACTGTCATCACGGCGTCGAGCTACAAGCCGCTCGAGGTCTACACCACGATCGCCGTGCTCTATTTCGTCGTGCTGTTCCCGCTGACGCTGGTCGCTGATAGGGTCGAGCTGAGGATGGGAGCGCACCGATGAGTGCTCTGATCGCTGACAACATCCACAAGGCGTTCGGCGACCACGAGGTGCTCAAGGGCGTCTCGCTCTCGGTCGCACGCGGCGAGGTCGTCACCCTGATCGGCGCCTCCGGCTCCGGCAAGTCCACCTTCCTGCGCTGCCTGAACCTCCTGGAAATGCCGCAGCAGGGCGAGCTTGCGATCGGCACGCACAAATTCGCCTTCGGCAAAGGCATGCGCGCCGCCGGCGATGCGCAGCTCGCGCTGCTTCGGCGCAGCGTCGGCATGGTGTTCCAGCATTTCAACCTGTTCCCGCACATGTCGGTGCTCGCAAACGTCACAGAGGGGCCGGTGCAGGTGAAGGGCATGGCGCGAAACGAAGCCGATGCGCTCGGCCGCGATCTGCTCGCCAAGGTCGGCCTCGCCGACAAGGCCGATGCCTTTCCGAGCCGCCTGTCCGGCGGCCAGAAGCAGCGCGTCGCGATCGCGCGCGCGCTCGCCATGAAGCCGGACGTGATGCTGTTCGACGAGCCGACCTCGGCGCTCGATCCCGAGCTTGTCGGCGAAGTCCTCTCCGTCATCCGCAGCCTTGCGAGCGAAGGCATGACCATGGTGCTGGTGACGCACGAGATGGCCTTCGCCGCCGACGTCTCCACCCGCGTCGGCTTCATGAACGACGGCATCATGGCCGAGATCGGCACGCCCGAAGAGACCATCCGCCAGCCCCGCAGCGAACGGCTGAAGTCCTTCCTCAGCCGGTTTCACGAGACGCATTAGACTGCCTGGCACGACCTTTCCGAATCGGTGGGGACACCCATGAAACTCCGCGGCGGCTTCACGAATTACGGCGAGACGATCGGCATCCTGATGCTCGATACCCGCTTCCCGCGCCCGCGCGGCGACATCGGCAATGCGCTCTCCTATGATTTCCCGGTGCGCTACAAGATCGTGCGCGGCGCACACGCCACAAGGATCATGGGCGACCATCCCGATCCCGCCCTGCTCGAGCCGTTCATCGCGGCGGCCCGCGAGCTGGAAGCCGACGGCGTCAAGGCGATCACGACGAGCTGTGGCTTCCTCGCGCCATTCCAGAAACAACTCGCGGCCGCCGTGAACATCCCGGTCTTCACCTCGAGCCTGATCCAGGCACCGTTGATCCATGCCATGCTGCCGCCGGGCAAGGTCATCGGCATCTTCACCGAACGCGGCCACCACATGAACGAGGGGCATTTCCGCGGTGTCGGCTGGTCGCCGGACGAGATCCCCGTCCAGATCCAGGGCATGAAGCCCGATGCGCAGTTTCCCGCAACCTACATTCTCGGCCGCGAGGAACTGGACACCGACGTCCTCCGCGCCGAGATGATCGAGATGACGGAAGCCTTCATGGCGTCCTGCAAAAACCCGGGTGCGATCCTGTTCGAATGCACCAACATGTGCCCGTTCTCGCGGGACGTCGCCGAAGTCTCGGGCCTTCCGGTGTTCGACATCAACACGTTGATCAACTTCTTCTATCGCGCGGCCCATCCCGTGCCATTCTTGCGCTGATCGCCCTTCCAGACGATCAGCGGCAATTGAATCGATTGTCAATCGCGCCAAAGGCGCGGCAAAAATTCACACCATACTCTTCGTGCGAATTCGCAAATGCTGCGGGGTCGTCGTTTGACAGCATCGGCGCTTGCGCGGCACGCTGACCACGCCGGTCCAACCTTCGACGACGCTCGCTGGAGCGTGCCTGTTCGACCTCACGTCCCGCGAGGACGCGCGAAAGGAACATCGACATGATCGAGCTCACGGTCAACGGGACCAAGCGCCAGGTCGACGTCGTTCCCGAGATGCCCCTGCTCTGGGTGCTCCGCGACGAGCTCGGCATCACCAGTCCGAAATATGGCTGCGGCGTCGCGCAATGCGGTGCCTGCACCGTCCAGATCGACGGAGCCGCCGTGCGATCCTGCCAGGCCCGCATCGGCGATCTCGCCGGCAAGTCGGTCGTCACGCTCGAAGGATTGGACAACAGGGAGCAGCATCCCGTTCTGCAGGCCTGGATCGAGCATCAGGTTCCGCAATGCGGCTACTGCCAGACCGGCCAGATCATGCAGGCCATCTCGCTGCTTGGATTGATCGACAAGCCGACGGACGAGGACATCAACGAGGTGATGTCCGGCAACCTCTGCCGTTGCGGCACCTACCCGCGCATTCGCACCGCGATCCACGCGGCTGCCGCAAAGATGGTGGGGAAGTGAAATGGGACACCAGACGCTTTCCCGCCGCGCCTTCGTTTTCGGCTCTGCCGCCGTGGCTGGCGGCATCGCATTCGGCGCCTACAGCGACATCGCGCAAGCCGCGACTGCCAGCGAAAATCCACTGACCGCGGGCCTTGCGCCGAATTCCGTGACCTTCAATCCCTGGGTCGAGATCAGCCCCGAAAAAATCACGCTGATCGCCCAGCACGCCGATATCGGCCAGGGCGTCGGCTCGGTGCAGCCGATCATGATCGCCGAAGAGATGGACCTCGAGCCCGGCCAGTTCGAAGTCCGATTTGCAGGCCCGAGCCCGGCGTATTTCAACACCGGCTTCGCCGACGAGTTCGCGCCGTTCGTGGCCGCGGACCAAAGTCCCGCCGCCGAGGAAGCGCGCGCCAAGACGCTCGAATGGCTGAGAGAGTCCGGCCTGCAGATGACCGGCGGGTCGAGTACGCTGCCGGACACCTATGAAAAGCTGCGCGTTGCCGGCGCGGTCGCGCGCGAGACGTTGAAGGCCGCCGCTGCCAAGCGTTCGGGTGTCGCCGTGGCCGACCTGCGCACCCAATCAGGCCATGTGATCCTGCCCAACGGCACCAAGATCGCCTACGTCGATCTCTCCGCGGACGCCGCAAAGATTCCGCCGGTGCTCGATGCCAAGCCGCGCGATCCGTCGAAATGGCGCATGCTGGGCAAGCCGATGATGCGCCTCGACGTTCGCGCGAAGGTCTTGGGCGAGCTGAAGTTCGGCATCGACCAGAAGATGGACGGCATGCTGTATGCCGCCGTCAAGCTGAACCCTGGCAAGGGCCAGCCCCTGAAGTCATACGACGCCGGCAAGGCGCGATCGATGCCGGGGGTCAAGAAGATCCTGGAAATCAAGAATGGCGTCGCGGTGATCGCCACGAACAGCTGGTACGCGATGAAGGCGGTCGACGCCGTCACTTGCGAGTGGGCGCCCTCGGCCTATCCCGCCGAGCAGGCGGATCATTGGAAGGTTCTTGAATCCTCGTTCAAGCCTGAATTCCTGGGCAAGGAGTGGCGGAAGATCGGCGATATCGAAGCCGGGCTGAAGACGGGCAAGCTTGTCGAGGCCGAATATCGCGCGCCCTATGTGGGGCATCAGCCGCTCGAGCCGTTGAACGGGATCGGCCTCGTCACCGACAAGGGGATGGAGATCTGGGTCGGCCATCAGAGCCCCCGTTTCGTGCAATATGTCGCGGCGACGGCGATTGGCCTCAAGCCGGAACAGATCACCTTCCACAATCAGTGGACGGGTGGAAGCTTTGGCCACCGTCTCGAGTACGAGAACGTCCGCGTTCTCGCCGAGATCGCCAATCAGATGAAGGGAACGCCGATCAAGCTGGTGTTCTCGCGCGAGGAGGATTTCCTCCAGGACATTCCGCGGCAGATTGCGATCGCCCGGCACCGAGGCAGCATCGACAAGAGCAAGATCGTCGCAGCCGATCTGCAACTGGCCTCGACTGCTCCGCTCAAGGGGCTGCTCGAGCGTTCGGGCACACCCTCGAAGGATCCCGATGGGCAATTGGCTGCCGGCCTGTGGAATGTCTATTACGACATCCCCAATTTCCGGGCCACAAGCTACGAGGCGCAAGGACTTTCGCCTAGCACCACGTGGCGGTCGGTCGGCGCCTCGACATCGGGCTTCTTCACCGAAAGCTTCATCGACGAGCTGATCCACGCGGCGGGTCTCGATCCCATGAAGGCGCGCATCGCGATGTGCACCGTGCCGCATTATCGCAAGGTGCTGGAAACGGTCGCGGAGATGTCGGACTGGAAGGGACCACTCGGAAACGGCAGGGGCCGCGGCGTCGCGTTCGTTGAATCCTTCGGCACGCCGACAGCCGAAGTCGTCGAAGTCACGAAGACGGAGCGAGGCATCAGGATCGACAAGGTCTGGGTCGCTGTCGACGTCGGCAAGGTGGTCGATCCCGTCAACTTCGAGAACCAGGTGCAGGGCGGCGTCATCTGGGGCCTCGGCCACGCCATCAATTGCGAGCTCACCTACGCCAAGGGCGCGGTGCAGCAGACCAACTACAATCATCACGAAGCGATGCGGATCTACCAATGCCCCGTCATCGAAGTTCGCGGGCTCGAGAACGATCCCAAGGTGAGAGGCGTCGGAGAGCCGCCTGTTCCGCCAGCCGCCCCTGCACTCGCCAACGCTATCTTCGCCGCGACCGGGCAGCGCATCCGCGAAATGCCTTTCAACAAGTTCATCGATTTCGTGTGAGACGAGCCATGAAGAGTTCTCTCATTGCACTCGCTTTCGCCGCTTCGACAATTGCGGCTCTCACGGGGATTGTCGCGGCCAAGGACGAGGCGAACAAGGATGCTTTGCCGCCGGGCAGCGTCAGCCGCGCCGAAGGTCTGGAGGCCTGGAAGCGGATCGAAGCCGTGGTGACCCATCCGCGCTGTGCCAACTGCCACGTCGACGCCAAGGCCATACCGATCTGGACGCCGGCAGGCGAAACCAGGCCGCGCGTGCACGGCATGAACATCCACGGCGGCGACAGCCGCATCGGGGCCGAGAAGGTCGCCTGCTCGACCTGTCACATGACCTCCACCCAGGCGAACGACCCGGCGCCGTCACCGCCGCGTGCCGGCATCGACTGGCAGCTGGCGCCGGTCGAGTTCATCTGGTTCGGCAAGAGCGGCGCCGAGATCTGTACGCAGCTGAAGGACCCCAAGCGCAATGGCGGCCGCGACGCCGTAGGCCTGCTGGCGCATTTGCGGCACGACGCATCGTTGAACGGCTTCATCCCGCGCGGATGGGCGCCCGGAGCCGGCCGCACGACCCCACCGGGCACCTTCGAGGACCACGTCAAGGACATGGCCCTGTGGGGCGCTGCGGGACAACCGTGTCCGAACTGACGGTCTTGCTGTTGCCTAGCGGCAGGCCTGCTCGCGCTGAACCCAACCCGTCGCAATCGCGCTTGCCCAGTTGAGCATGCCTTTGCTGCGCGCCAGTGCGGCCATGGCCGCGGTGTCATAGGGCACGTAGCGGATCGTCGCGGACCAGCCTGCGCCGGCATGCTCCAGAATCGCGTAGCACGCATGCGGCGTACCGACCTCGACCACGTAGGGAACGGGCACCTTCCCGTCATAACCGGGCAAGCCGACGCTGCCGGGATTCACGACCAGCCGGCCATCCCTCAGGCGGACCACGCGCGGAATGTGCGTGTGGGCGCACAGGATGATCTCGGCGTCGATCCCCTCAGCTTCAGCCTCGATCGCGTCGATGCCGCTCGGGCGCGGGCAGCCGTCGTCCGCGATGTGGTCGAGCCAGAACGCAGCGTCATCCCTTGGCGATCCATGGCACAGGAACACCCGTCCCTTATAGGTGAGCGTGGACGGCATGCTCGCCATCCAGTCGAAATGCTTGCGCGCGAGCTCACGGAAATCGCTGCGAGGGGAGCCGCCGGCCTCCCAGAGCTCGACGAGGATTCGATCCTGATCGCCCCGTATCGACGGAAAGCCTCGCGCCATCAACAGATCCGCGGTCCTGGCTGCCTCGAGCGGGCCACTGACGTGGTCGCCGAGGTTCACGACCTCGTCGAGGCCGAGCATGGCAATGTCCGCAAGGACGGCTTCAAGTGCCGGACGATTCCCATGCACGTCCGCGATGGCAGCAAATCTCATTTGGCCCCTTCCATTCGGAATGGCCGATTGTTCTCGCTATGCGGGGGATGCAGGACTGGCTAGTCAATTTAGCTACGTCTCTTTAGCTGCATTTGTAGAAGCGCCCGCAAGCTGAGGATCAAATCGGCGCTGGCAGAAGAATTACACGATCGTGGTTGCCAGGCAAGCAATGCGAGTTACGAACTGTCGCGGCAATGCCGACGTGACCTCGGGAAAATAACGCGCTACGTTTCCCGGACAAGACCAAGAGGAAACGCCAATCGTGTACGACTTCATTATCGTCGGCGGCGGCTCGGCGGGGTCCGTGCTGGCCCACCGGCTCTCCGCAAAGAGCGCCAACAAGGTCCTGCTGTGCGAGGCCGGACAGGACACACCGCCCGGCAACGAGCCCGCCGAGATCAGGGACAGCTATCCGGGCACGGCCTATTTCGATCCCCGCTTCCACTGGACCGAACTCAAGGTCACGACCCAGATCGTCAGCCACAACAATCCGAACGAAGCGCGTCCTCCCCTGCGCAAATACGAGCAGGCGCGCGTGCTGGGCGGCGGCTCGTCGATCAACGGCCAGATGGCCAACCGCGGCGCACCGACCGACTACGATGAATGGGACGCGCGGGGCGCCGACGGCTGGAGCTGGAACGACGTGCTGCCTTTCTTCAAGAAGGTCGAGCGCGACCTCGATTTCGACGGCCCGTACCACGGCAAGGACGGCCGAATTCCGGTGCGCAGAATTCCGCGTGAACACTGGACTCGGCATTCGCAGGCGTTCGCCGACGCCTTCCAGCAGGCCGGCCATCAGTTCGTGCCTGACCAGAACGGCGAGTTCGTCGACGGCTATTTTCCGGTGACGCATTCCAATCAGGCCGAGCAACGTGTCTCGGCCGCGATGGGTTATCTCGATCGTGACACGCGCAAGCGCGCCAATCTCACCATCTCCACCAACACGCAGGTCAAGGAGCTGCTGTTCGAAGGCACGCAATGCGTCGGCGTGAAGGCGATGGTCGACGGACAGGAACAGGAATTCCGCGGCCGCGAGATCATCCTGTCCAGCGGCGCGATCCATTCGCCGGCGCATCTCCTGCGCGCCGGCATCGGCCCGGTCGGTCATCTCAAGGATATGGGCATTCCGGTCCTGATGGGGCTGGCAGGTGTCGGTCAGCGCCTGATGGATCATCCTTCGATTTCGCTGTCGTCCTTTGTCCGCCGCGGCGCGCGCATGAACGAGCACACCAGGCGCCACATGCAGCTTGGCCTGCGTTATTCATCCGGGCTGTCGGGCGTACCGAAGGGCGACATGTTCGTCGTCCTGCTCAGCAAATCGGCCTGGCACGCGGTCGGCGAGCAGATCGGCTCGCTGCTGACCTTCGTCAACAAGACCTATTCCGAGACCGGACAGGTCAAGCTCGCCTCGCGCGATCCCGCTGCCGAGCCGATTGTCGAGTTCAATCTGCTGTCCGACCGCCGCGACCTCGATCGCCTGATGAGCGGCTTCCGCAAGATGGCGGCCGTGCAGATGAGCGACGTGGTGAAAGCGGTGACGGACAAGCCGTTTCCGGCCGCCTATACGGACAAGGTGCGCAAGATCGGCGTGGTCAATACCAAAAACAGGATCCTGACCAAGATCGCCGCGACCTTGATGGACGGGCCGGCGGCGCTGCGCCACTACCTGATCGATAATTTCGTCGTCGAAGGTTTCACCTTCGACCAGGTGATGAACGACGACGATGCGCTGGAAGCCTTCGTCCGCAAGGCGACCATCGGGGTGTGGCACGCCTCGTGCTCATGCCGCATGGGCCGGGCCGACGATCCGATGGCGGTGGTCGATAATCAAGGCCGCGTCAAAGGCGTTCAGGGCCTGCGCGTCGTCGACGCCTCGATCTTCCCCGTGGTGCCGTGCGCCAACACCAATTTTCCGGTGCTGATGTCGGCGGAGAAGATCGCTGCGTCGATAATGCAGTGAGGGCTAGCGACTGCCGGGCGGGTGGAGGGATCAATAGATTGCAGCATCCGCCCGGCGCGCGAAGAGGATAGCGGCGAAATCAGCGCCGTCATTCTGCGCGCACCGCGCGAGACAAATGCCAGGGATTACACAGACAAAATCATCGAGCGGGTCGAGCATAGCTTCAGCCCGACCGCCGTTCTGGAGCTGATCCGCAAACGCACGGTCCTTGTTGCCGCCCTTGGCGGCCGCGTCGTTGGAACGGCGAGCCTTGACGGAAGCGTCGTCCGCACGGTCTTCGTGGCTCCCGACGTTCAGGCGCAGGGGATCGGCAAGTTCCTGATGGCCGAGATCGAACGCATCGCGCGCGAGCGAAACATCGCTTTTTTGACCGTCCCATCTTCAGTCACCGCCGAATCCTTCTACGCCCGGCTCGGGTTCAAGGCCGTGCGCGACAGCTACTATGGCGATGAGCGCACGATCATCATGGAGCGATCGCCCGCTGCCCCTATGTAGGCTTGGATTGGCTCGCGGGCGGGAGGAACGGCCATGCCAACATTGCAAGTTCTACGACACCGCGAAGCTCGCCGACAGTCGCGCCGGCTTGCGGCAAATTCATTATCGCCTGCAACACACCAAGGTAGTGCCACGCCAATCCCTCGATGTCCGCTGTCGCCGCCAATTCTCCACTTGCGACCGCCTCGCGTAAAATGCCGCCGAGGATCGCGCGCTGCCGCGTAAGTCCCTGCCGCGCGACCGACTGGCCTGCCGGAGGCAGGTCCACCATCTCAGCGCACGATCGGGCCAGCATGCATCCAGCGGGCCGCGCCGTCTTGCCCGCTCTGGGCAAGAATTCGTGCAACAGCGCTTCAAGCTGTTGGCGCTTCGTCTCGCCTCGAACGGCGCTCATGCGCCGCTCGACGCGCTCGACGTAAGCCGAAAGGACCTCCCCGAATAGGCCGTCCTTGTCTTGGAATCGCTTGTACATGCTGGACCGCGACAAGCCCATCGCCGTCGTCAGTTGATCGATCGACGAGGCCGAATAGCCGTGACGCCAAAACACATCCATCGCGGAGTTGATCACGGCATCGTCATCGAATTGGGGTTTTCCACTCATGCCATTCTCACTTGACATCATGGAACGATCGTTCCAAGTATTTTGAACTGATCGTTCCAAGATACGAAAGGTTATCCGGATGTTCAACCCCTCCCAGCGTAGCGCCGCCCGTACGCGCATTGCGGTGGCGGGAGCCACAGGTCGCGTGGGCTCCGCCTTGATTTCGAAACTGTTCACGGAACCGGTTGAGATTGTGGCATTGACCCGCACGTCGGATGCTGGACGTCTGCCGTCCGGAGTTTCGCCTGCGACCGTGGACTTCGATGCGCGATCGACTTTGGACAACGCGCTGCGCGGAGTTGACCGTCTGTTCCTCGCCCACGGCACGTCCCCCCGGCAAGTCGCCAATGAAATTGCGCTGATCGACGTAGCCGTGGCCGCCGGCGTAGGCCACATCGTCAAATTGTCCGTGTTGGGACCACCGTCTCGGCTACATCCGTTCGACTGGCATGCGCAAATTGAGGCGCATCTTGCGGCCTGCGACGTAGGCTTCACGGTTTTGCGGCCATCGAGTTTCGTCGATATCCTGGCACGGGCTGGCGCTCCAGTCGCCAATGACGCATGGGGCGGGGCAGCCGGCGATGGATTGGTCAACTTGATCGACGCACGCGATGTGGCGGACTCGGCTTTCGCTGTCCTTCTCGACGACGCGCACGTAACTTCTCAGCGCGCCTATCACCTGACCGGGCCAACCGCAGTCAGCATGCCTGAGATAGCAAGTGAAATGTCCAGACTGCTTGGACGTGTCGTCACATATCAGCACCGAAGCCCTGCGGAGCAGCGTGAGAAGCTGATGGCGTCTGGACTCAACGAATTTGTCGCCGACCTGCTGCTCGGTCTGGATCGCCTTTTCTACGAATCGGTCCTCGCAGAAACCACGTCAACTGTTCGCGAGTTGACCGGCCACGCTCCGCGCCCGGTAACCGATTGGCTAAGCGACAACATCTCGGTGTTTCAGGCGACGCATCATGGAGTCTAATCTCATGGTGCTGCCTTGCTACATCGCAGTCACAGCTTGCGCTGCTCCGGACTGCGCCGATAGCTCCGCCCATACGCGGAAGCGCGCGCCGTTGTTGAGCGGCACGATGTGAAACGGCTGGCCGAAGATCGCGAGCGGCTCATGGCCCGGCTCGAACTGCGGCCAGGCTTGCGCGACGTCCGGCATGCCGGTCGTGACGAAGCGCAAGACGCTCGCCTGAAACCGCGCCGCGACATCAATGTCGGCCGGGGTCATCGGCCCGCCCTTGCGCCTGAGGATCGGCCGATCGATGAAATCAGGCAGATGCGCCCACAGGCAGGCATTGTCCGCGCCATGGGTTGGTCCCTGCGACAGGAACGGCTCCAGCGCCGGGCGATGATCGAACCGGCTCAACCACACCGCGCCGCCTGCCGCAGCATGACGCCGCGCGAGATCGGCCATGGGGCGATGCCAGAACGCATCCGACAACAGCGCCTCGTACGGATCCTCGTCGAGGCGCGCGTTGGCGCGATAATACGATAGCAGCCGGCACCAGCCGGCATCGCCGAACGTCGCGCGCACTTGTCGCTCGGTGGTGCGGATCATCGCGGCCGGCGGCATGCTCTTCAGGAACATCACCATCTCGTCGCGGCAGGAGCCGAGCCAGAGCGGAATGTCGCGCAAAGTTTCGTCGGCGAAGACGTCGCGCGGCTCGCACGCGATCACGGTCCCGTCGAGCACCGGACCGAACACGGTGCCTGCGTCCGTCTCGTCCGCGAGCCTGCGTCCGACGCGCTCTACCGCCGCGAACAGCTTTGGCAGCGGCACGGACGCAATCGCGCTGGGATCGCGCGCAAGCTCGAGCTCCTCGAGCACGTGGCGCGCGACATCGTCGGCGTGCCCCGCACTCATGATGTTGCGCCCAGGCGCGCTCAGCGCGAGGGCACGGATAAACTTGCTTCGTGCATGCGGCAGGGTTGCGAGCGCGATCACCATGGAGGCGCCGGCGGATTGTCCCGACAGCGTAATCGCATCCGGATCGCCGCCGAAATTCGCGATGTTGGCACGGACCCAATCGAGCGCCGCGAGCGTATCCTGGAGCGCGAGGTTGTTGGCTTCGGTGAGGCCGTAGCGATGCAGTTGCAGAAAGCCGAGCGGCCCGAGCCGGTAGTTGATGGTGACAATGACGGCCGGACCGTGGGCGGCGAGGAAGGAGCCGTCATAATCGGCGCCGCCGCCGGTGACGAAGGCGCCGCCATGGATGAAGAACTTGACCGGCAGCGGGTGATCCGCCGCCGGCGCCCAGATGTTCAGGCTGAGACAGGATTCCTCGTCAGCATGATCGAGGTGGCCGGGCTGCGGCGCGTAAGCGCCGTAGTCCGTGCATCGGCGCGGCTCCGTCCACGCGAGCGGCGGTGTCGCCCTGGCAAAACGCCGCGCGGTCGCGAACGGCACGCCCTTGAACACGCGTAAGCCGTTCTGCTCGGCGCCGATGATCGGCCCGCTCGTGGTCGAAACTGCGTTGGTCAACATGCGACTTTCACTCATCCCGACTCAGGCGTGCCGCTTGCCGAGATCGGCGATGTCGACATTGAGGGTTTCGCGCGCGGTTGCCGCAGATGCCGCCGAGATCACGCAGCAGCAGGCAACGAAGATTGCCACGGGGATCCAGCCGTTCGGCCCCTCGCCGACCAGGCTCGCACTCACCAGCGGCGTGAAGCCGGCGGCGAGGAAGCCGAGCTGCGTGCCGATCGCCGTGCCGGAGTAACGCACGCGCGCGTCGAACATCTCCGCATAGAACGACGGCCAGATCGCGTTCGGCGCGGCGTAGATGACACCCGAGAGGATCATCGCCGCGGCGAAGATCGCCGGCGTATTCCCCGATGTCACCAGCATGAAATACGGGAACACCAGCACCGCACAGCCGAGCACGCCACCGATGAACACCGGCTTGCGGCCGATCCTGTCGGCCAGCAGCGCCCACAGCGGCTGGGTGATCAGCGCGGTGACATTGCCGAGCACGCCGGCCCACAGCATGGTCGGGCGGGCGACGCCGAACTTGCTGGTGGCATAGCCGAGCGCGAATACCGCGGTCATCGTGCTCACGGTCGCGATCAGCGCGCAGACGATGACGCGCAGCACGTCCGGCCAGTAGTCGCGCATGAGCGTAACGACGGGGAAGCGCGCCACCTGCGCCTTGTCCTTGATGTCTTCGAAGACGGGCGTTTCCGGCATGGTCCTCCGCACCAGGTAGGCGACCAGCAGCACGAGCGCGGAGAGCAGGAACGGAATGCGCCAGCCCCAGCTCAACAACTGGTCTTCCGGCAGACTCGACACCGGGATGAACACCAGTGTTGCAAGGATCGCGCCGGCCTGGGTGCCGCTCAAGGTCCAGCTCGTGAAGAAGGCGCGGTTCGAATTGGCGGAATGCTCCAGCGTCAGCGAGTTGGCTCCGCTCTGCTCGCCGGCAGCCGACAGGCCCTGCAACAGGCGGAGCAGCGTCAGGATGACAGGCGCGGCGTTGCCGATCGTCTTGGCATCCGGCAACAGGCCGATCGCCAGCGTCGAGCCGCCCATCAGAACCAGCGTGAACAAGAGCACCGTCTTGCGGCCAATACGGTCGCCGAAATGGCCGAGGATGACGGCGCCCACGGGCCGGGCGATATAGCCGATGCCGAAGGAGAGCAACGCGAGCAGCGTCGCGGTCGAGGGATCGACATTGGCGAAGAACACTTTTGGAAAGATCAGCGCCGCCGCGGTGCCGTAGATGAAGAAGTCGTAGTATTCGAGCATGCTGCCGACGAAGCTGACCAGCGCGGCGCGCTTCGGCAGCTTGTTCGGCGTGGCTTCCGCGCTGGATGATGCGCGCAGCGGTGCGGTTGACGTCAACGTCATTGAAAGCTCCTCCCCATGTGGCCGGTGCGGTTCGCGTCAGGCAGATCGCCTCGCGCGCGTTTTCTGGTTCTGGTTGCCGCAACTTTGGTCTGGAGCGATGATGTACGAACTAGTACGTTTATGCAATACGCATTGGATCAGTGCCCAGACGGGTGAAATTTGCCTTCACCTTCAAGGTGATCCGTGGAAACTGGCGGGAGAAACAGTGATGCTCGAGCGTATGCCGCCCCCATCGAAGCGCACCAACGACCCCGAGCGCACCAAGCGCGACATCCTCGAAGTGGCGATGGCCGAATTCGCCTCGGAGGGCTATTCCGGCGCCCGCGTCGATGCGATCGCGGCGCGCACGCGCACATCCAAGCGGATGATCTATTACTATTTCGGCGGCAAGGAGCAGCTCTACCTCGCGGTGCTGGAGGAGGCCTATCGCAGCATCCGCGCGCTGGAAGACCAGCTCGACATCGAAAGCTGCGACGCCCGCGAAGGACTGCGCCGGCTGATCGAGGCCACCTTCGACCATGACGAGCGCAATCCGAACTTCATCCGCCTCGTCAGCATCGAGAACATCCACCACGGCAAGCACCTGAAGCAGAATTTGCAACTGCGCCAGCTCAACGCCAGCGTGATCGCGACGCTCGACGGCATCCTCGAGCGCGGACGCGGCGAAGGCGTCTTCCGCGACGACGTCGACGCCATCGACCTTCACCTCGCCATCTCTTCCTACTGCTTCTTCCGCGTCGCCAACCGCCACACCTTCGGCGCCCTGTTCGACCGCGACCTCAGCGAGCCCAGGGTGCTGGCAAAGAGCCGGACGCAGATCGTGGAGATGATCCTGGCGTGGCTGGGAGCGAAGGCTTAGCCGCACACTTGCTGTCATTCCCCGCGACCCGGCTACGCCAAGGCTTCGCCGGGGCTGCGGTCCAGGGGCGCCGAAGCTTTAGCGTAGGCGGCAGGCGGGGAATCCAGTACGCTGCGGCCTATCGAGGAACCACTACCGTCTCTGGAATACTGAATCACCCGCTTTCGCGGGTGATGACGGCGGAGGCCGGAGCCCCCCTCACCCGCCCTTCTTGCCCCGCGTGCTCGCCAGCAGCACCAGCATGAACGACGCCACCGTCATCAGCGTCGAGATCGCGGCGATGGTCGGGTCGATCTCGTCACGCAGCGCGGTGAACATGCGCTTGGTCAGCGGCTGATACTGGCCGCCGGAGATGAACAGCGCGACGATGGTCTCGTCCATCGCCGAGATGAAGGCGAAGATGCCGCCCGCGACCACGCTGGACTTGATCTGCGGCAGCGTCACCGCGAAGAAGCTGCGCAGGCGGTTCATGCCGAGGCTGCGCGCCACCATCTCCTGCGCCGGATCGAAGCTCTGCAAGCCCGCGAGCACCGAGATGACGACGTAGGGCAGGCCCAGCATCACATTCGCCAGCACGAGGCCGGGCATGGTCGCGACCAGGCCGACCTTTGCATAGACGAAGAAGATGCCGACCGCAGTGATGATGATCGGCACCACCAGCGGCAGCAGCAGCGCCATGTGGATGATGCGCATGATGCGCAGCTTCGACTGGCTGATCGCGTAGGCCGCCGCGACCCCGCACGGCGTTGCGATCAGGACCGTGAAGAACGCGACCGTCAGCGTCACCCGCGTCGCCTGCATCCAGGCCGGATTGGCGAAATATTGCTGGTACCAGCGCAGCGAGAACGACGGCGGCGGGAACGTCAGGAAGCGCGCACTGGAAAACGAGATCGGCGCGATGATCAGCACGGGCAGGATCAGATAGACCAGCACCAGCGCGCTGATCACGTAGAGGACAATCCGTGCGGGCGAAGTGCGCGTCATTTCTGCCCCAACACGCGATCGAGCGAGATGAAGCGGCTGACGGCGAAGAAGATCAGGAGCACGCTGAGGAGCAGCACCACGGCGACCGCGCTCGCGGCGCCGAACTGGTTGTAGAGCTCGACATTGCGGCTCACCAGCATCGACACCATCACGGTGCGGCCGCCGCCGAGCAATTCCGGCGTGATGTAGAAGCCGAGGCAGAGCACGAACACCATGGTGCAGCCGGCGAGCACGCCCGGCAGCGACAGCGGCAGGAACACCCGGAAGAAGGTGAGCGACGGGCTCGCCCCCAGGCTCGCGCCGGCCTGCATCAAATCACCGGGGATCTTCTGCATGGTGGCATAGAGCGGCAGCACCATGAACGGCAGCAGGATGTGCACGGTCGCAACCACCGTGCCGAACGTGTTATGCACCAGCGCGAGCGGCTCGGAGATGACATCGAGATAGCGCAGGAGCTGGTTGATCACGCCGGTGCGCTGGAGCAGCGCCAGCCAGGCATAGGCGCGGACCAGCACGGACGTCCAGAACGGCAGCACCACCAGCGACAGGATCAGGATGCTCCACCCTTTCGGCACTGCGTTGGCGAGATAGGCCACGGGATAGCCGAGCAGCAGCGCGATCACGGTGACGGCGAGGCTGATCTCGAAGGTCAGCGCAAAGCTGCGCCAGTAGATGTCTTCGGTGAAGACCCGGCGATAGTTCTCCAGCGTGAAGCCGTCATGGTAGATCGACTGCCAGGCGAGCCAGCCGACCGGCAGTACGATCAGGAGAAGAATCACGAGCAGCGCCGGCGACACCAATGCCAGCATCAGCGCATGCTCGCGGCGCTGATGCTTTTGGGAGGAATCTGGCATGGATGTCGCCAAGGCTGACCTCGCTCACTTCTGCATGAACGACGCCCAGCGCTTCTCGGCGGCCTCGCCCGCGGGCGAGGACCACCAGGCGTAGGACATCAGCGCCTGCTTGGCCGCATTCGCCGGCTCGCTCGGCAGTTGCGCGGCGCGCTCGGGCTTGATCACGCCGGTCTCGAACGCCTTCGGATTGCCCGGACCGTAGTCGATGTGGAGCGGCAGATTGGCCTGGTGCACGGGATCGACGGCCTCGTTGACGAATTTGACTGCCGTCTCCAGATTCGGCGCGCCCTTGAGGATGCAGAGCGAGGTGCTCTGAAGGACGCCCTGGTTGTAGGTGAAGGAGACCTTTGCACCCTCCTTGGCCACCGCGCTGACGCGGCCGTTCCAGGCCATCTCCATGTCGACCTCGCCGTCATTGAGGAGCTGCGCCGACTGCGCGCCTGAGGTCCACCACACGGTGATGTGCGGCTTGATCTCTTCCAGCTTCTTGAAGGCGCGGTCGACGTCGAGCGGGTAGAGCTTGTCGGGCGCAACGCCATCGGCCATCAGCGCGGCCTCGAGCGTCGCGAACGGATGGTTGCGCAGCGCGCGGCGGCCGGGAAATTTCTTCACGTCCCAGAAATCGGCCCAACTGTTCGGCGCGTCCTTCGGGAAGGTCTTCTGGCTGTAGGACAGCACGCTGGAATAGAACTCGTACGACACCGAATAGGGACTGCGATAGGCCTCCGGCATCGCCGCGCCGTTTGGAATCTTCGAAAAGTCGAGCTTCTCGATCAGCCCCTGCTCGCCGCCGCGCAGGCAGTTGCCGGTCGGGGTGTCGACGACGTCCCAGATCGGCTTGCCGCTGCCGACCTGCGTCTTGATCGCGGGCCAGGCGTCCGGGATGGAGTCCTGGTTGATGGTGATGCCGAGCTTCTTGGCGGAGGGATCGAGGATCGCCACCGTCTGCGCCGCCTGATAGGCGCCGCCTTGCGAGACGAAGGTGATCTGCTCGGCGGCGCTCGCCGCAGTGGTAAATCCGATTGCGCCCAGCATTGCACAGCCCAATCCAAAATTGCGTGTCGTCATCATCCTCGCCTCCTCCATCACCAAATAATCTCACTGACCGATCGCATCGAGAAACTGGTACCAGCCGGCGACCATGCGCACGGCGGGCTCGCGCAGCGGATAGAACGGGATCGTCTTCATGCGCCTGATATCGAGCAGCCCGACCTCGGGCGTCTCGCCGCGCACGAAGGCGGCGAGATAGCGGCCCATCAGGCTCGACATCGCAACACCCGCGCCGTTGTAGCCCATCGAGACCAGCGTGCGGTCGTCGAGCCGGCCGATATGCGGCACCGAGTCCAGCGTCATCGCGACGAGGCCCGACCATTTGTAGGCGAGCGGCACATCGGCAAGATCCGGGAAGATGCCGACCATCGCCTTGCGCAAGGCGTCGAAGGCAGCTTGCGAGTCCTGCTTGCCGAAAGCACCGCGCCCGCCGAAGATGACGCGATTGTCGACCATGCGGAACCAGCGCATCATGCGCTTGGTCTCGGTGTAGGTCCGACCCGTCGGCATCAGCTTGCCCGCGAGATTGCGCGGCAGCTGCTCGGTCGCGACCAGGGCGCTGCGGAACGGGATCAGCGTGCGCTGCATGTGCGCGGTCGCGCTGGTGAGATCGGAGTAGCTGTTGGTGGCGATGATCGCCTGTTTCGCGCGCACCGCGCCTTGCGGCGTCTCGGCGACGATGCCGCCGTTCTCACGCCGGAGTTTGACCACCGGCGACTCCTGGAAGATCGGAACACCACGGCGCGCGACGCCATCGGCGAGCCCGCGCAGATAGTTCAGCGGATGAATGCCGCCGGAGCCGGGATTGAGCACGCCGCCGACGAAAATGTCCGAGCCGGTCTCGTCGCGTACGCCATGTTTGTCGAGGATGCGGACCTCGGCGGAGCCCATCTCGCGCGTCATCCAGTTGGCTTCGTCGATCGCGGCTTTCAGCGTCGTCTCGTTATGCGCGGCCTTGACCTGGCCCGTGCGCGTCAGCGCCGCGCTGGCGATGCCGAATTCGGACACCAGCTCCTCGACCATGTCAGTCGATTCATGCGCGATCTCGTACATGCGCTGCGCCATGGCGCGGCCATGGGCGGCGTCGATCTCGCGGAACGACAGGCGGAATTTTGCGGTGATCACCCCGCCGTTGCGGCCGCTTGCGCCCCAGCCGGGACGGTTCGCCTCCAGCACGACCGGCGACAGGCCGCTCTTGGCGATGTGGTGCGCGGCGGACAGGCCCGTGTAGCCTGCACCGATGATCACCACATCCGCCTGTTGCTCGCCCGACAGCACGGGAAACGCGCGCGCCGGCTCCGCCGTGGCTTCCCACAGCGAGTTGGCCGATGGCAATGCGCTCCAGTCCCGTGTCATGCCGCCGCTCATGCCTTACGCCGGCCCGATCGCCGCGTCCGCCAGCGCCTTCAGCGTCGGGAAGTGGAAGTCCGGCTTGGTCAGCGTCTCCACCGCCGGCGTGCCGCCAAACCCGCCGATGCCCTGGCGGCGCTCGATCCAGCACACCTTGTAGCCGAGCTTTCGCGCGATCCCGATGTCGTGGTACTGGCTCTGCGCGACGTGCAGGATGTCGGACTGCTTGTAGCCGAAAGCTGACTGGCGTCCCTTGTTGTAGGCGAAGAACTCCGGGTTCGGCTTGGCAACGCCGGTATCGTCGGCGCAGACGGTGTCGTCGAAGGGATTGCCGAGCGCGTGCGCGTAGCAGGAGAGCGCGACGCGGTCGGCATTGGTCATCGCGACCAGCCGGAATTTCGTGCGCAGGCGCTTCAGCGCCTCGACCGAATCCGCGAACGGCCCCCAGCGCAGCACCGAAAGCTGGAACACATCGCAGGACGCATCGTCGGAGGGAAGCCCGAGCTCCTTGGCGAGATGGCGATAGACGTGGAACATCGCCTCGCTCGAGCGCTCATAATGCTTGTCGCGGCCGCGCTTGTAGGGCTCGAAGATCTGCTCGTCGCTGAGCTCGGCCGGCGACTTGCCGGAGATCTTGCGCACCGCGGAGAGCACGCCGGTCTCGAAATCGATCAAGGTGCCGACGACGTCGAAGGTGAGAACCTTGAAATTGCTGAACGAGGCTGCTGACGACATCTTTGGTTTCTTCTCTCGGTTGAACAGGGCTTGAGTTCAGTCCCCCGCCCTGGGGACAACGATGGTGTCCTCGGGGTGAAGGGTCACGGTGAGGCTGCCGCCGAGCGGCGGGATGCGGCTGTAGGCCTGGTGATAGCTCGGCTGGCGCAGGCTGAGCGCGATGCCATCGGTGAGCGCCAGGAAGATGCGCAGGCTCTCGCCCTGGTAGACGATGTCGGTGACCGTTCCGGTCAGCCGGTTGCAGGCGGCATCCTGCGCGCCGTCGTCGATCAGGAGCTTTTCGCTGTGCACGGCCAGCATCAAGGCATCGCCATCGGGAATGGCACGGGCGCTGCGCAGCAGCGCATTGCCGAGCGCGACGCTGGAGGCATCGACGCGGCGAACCGGCAGCATCGTCGCTTCCCCGATGAAGCTCGCGACGAAGGAATCCGCGGGATGATCGTGCAGCCGCTCGGGCGCGTCGATCTGGATCAGCCGGCCGTCCTTCATCACGGCGACGCGGTCGCTCATGGTCAGCGCCTCGCGCTGGTCGTGGGTAACGTAGATGATGGTGGCGCCGATGCGCCGGTGCAGCGCGCGCAGCTCGATCTGCATGGATTCGCGGAGCTGCTTGTCGAGCGCAGAGAGCGGCTCGTCCATCAGGATCAGGCGCGGCTCGAAGATCATCGCACGCGCCAGCGCCACGCGCTGGCGCTGGCCGCCGGAGAGCTGCGCGATGCCGCGCTCTTCATAGCCGGCGAGACCGACCATCGCGAGCGCCGCGCGCACCTTGTCGGGCCAGCTCGCTTGCGGCAGGCGCCGTGCGCGCAGGGGAAAGGCGACGTTCTCGCCGACGCTCATATGCGGGAACAGCGCGTAGTTCTGGAACACCACGCCGATGTCGCGCTTGTGCGGCGGCATCCAGGTGACGTCACGACCGCCGAACAGGATGGTTCCGCTCGATGGCAGGATGAAGCCGCCGAGAATTCCAAGCAGCGTGGTCTTGCCGGAGCCGGAGGGCCCGAGCAGCGAGACGAATTCGCCGGCGCCGACATTGAGCGAAACGTCGTCGAGAGCGCGAACGGGGCCATACGCCTTGCTCGCGGACCTGATCTCGACGCTTTCCGCTCGTTTGTCCAACGATCGACCTCGCCTCGTTCCCTGCAATGGCGTGCCTCACTGCGCGCCATAAGCCTGCTTTATAGACAGGAATTTTGAGCACTCACGGCCGAAGCGTGCACCGCACCAAATCTTCGTTCGCAAGCCCTGTCTTTAGGCTGTGATGCCAATGACACCAGACTTGGCAAAACTCGGCAATTGCCAAATTCTCACCGCGTCCATAACATGGCGTTATGCCCGAGCTACGCCGGATGCTGCCCTCCAGTAACGCCCTGTTCGTCTTCGACGCAGCGGCGCGCAATGGCAGTTTCACGGCGGCAGCAGCCGAGCTCAACGTCACGCAGCCGGCGGTAAGCCGCATGCTCGGACAGTTCGAGGAGCATCTCGGCGTCCGCCTGTTCGACCGCACTGCGGGGCGCGCGGTGCTCACCGAGGAAGGCGAGCTGCTTTATCGCCGCGTGCTCGAAGGCTTTCGCAGCATCGAGACCGGGCTCGTCGAGATCGAGCGGCGCCGCAAGGGCACCGAGACGGTGACGCTGTCGGTCTCCTCCGCCTTCACCACGCATTGGCTGATGCCGCGCATCGACAAGCTCCAGAAGCAGTTTCCCGAGGTCGATCTGCGCTTCCAGCTGATCTCCGGCGCGCTACGCGGGCCGGTGGAGAATGTCGACCTCGGCATGCGATTCCGTGACCGCGACGAGCCGTCATCCGGCGGCACGCTGGTGATGAAGGAAGTCATGCTGCCGATGTGCAGCCCTGGCTATCTCGGCGAGACCGATCCCGCTGAAGGCAACACCATCATTCGCCTCGCCGAGACGCCGGGCGATTGGGCGGCGGATTACACCTCGCTTCTGACCGGCCGCCGCGGCGCGGCCAAGGCGCTGAGCTTCACCGATTATGCCGTCGTGATGCAGGCCGCCCTGCTGGGCCAGGGCATCGCACTCGGCTGGCTGACGGTGGCCTCGCACTGGCTCCTGACCGGCGCGCTCGTGCCGGCCTCCGAGACGCTCACCACCACGCGGCGCATCTGCGAATTCCTGCCGCCGCGCAACCGTCCGATGCGCCCCATCGCCGCCGAGATCCGCGACTGGATCATCGCGCAGATGAAAAGCGAGATCGCCGCGATCGACCTGCTCTATCCGAAGCTCGGCGCGATGGCTGCCTGCTATTGAGGCCGAACGATCACCGCGCGCTACCCCGGCCGAAAGCGCAGATTGGCGCGCGATAGCTGGCTGATCGACGTACATCCCATCAGCTTCATATCGCGCACGAGCTCGGCCCGCAGCAGGCCGAGGGCCCGTTCGACGCCGGGCCGGCCGGCGGCGGCGAGCGGATAGAGATAGTATCGTCCAAGCCCGACCGCCTTGGCCCCGAGCGACAGCGCTTTCAGGATATGGGTTCCGCGCTGGATGCCACCGTCCATCATCACGTCGATGCGGTCGCCCACGGCATCGACGATTTCGGCGAGTTGATCGAAAGCCGAGCGGGAGCCGTCGAGCTGGCGGCCGCCATGATTGGAAAGGACGATCCCGGCACAGCCGATATCGACCGCGCGGCGCGCGTCTTCCACCGACATGATCCCCTTCAGGCAGAACGGGCCGTTCCAGGTCCGCACCATCTCCGCGACATCGTCCCAATTCATCGCGGGATCCAGCATTTCCGTGAAGTAGCGGCCGATCGACATGGCGCCGCCGCTCATGTCGACGTGCTCCTCCAGTTGCGGGAGCCTGAATTTTTCGTGGCTGACATACTGGATACCCCACATCGGCTTGATCGCGAACTGCAACATGCCCGCAGGCGTCAGACGGAAGGGAATGCTGAAGCCGGTGCGCAGATCGCGCTCGCGATTTCCCCCGGTGATGCTGTCGACCGTCAGCATCATCACCTCGACGCCCGCGTCCCTGGCGCGCTGCATCATGGCGCGGTTGAGACCGCGATCCCTGTGGAAATAGAATTGATAGACCTGCGGCGTGTCGTGGGCCTTGCGCAATTCCTCGAGCGACACCGTGCCCAGCGAGGAGACGCCGAACATGGTGCCGTAGCTCGCCGCGGCAGCGGCGACGGCACGCTCGCCTTCATGATGGAACAGGCGCTGCAGGGCGGTCGGCGAGCAGTAGAACGGCAGCGCGAGCTTCTGGCCCATGATGGTGACCGAGAGATCGACGTCCTGCACGCCGCGCAGCACGTTGGGCAGAAGGTCGCAATGCTCGAAGCTCGCGCTGTTGCGGCGATGGGTGGTCTCATCGTCGGCCGCGCCGTCGATATAGTCGAAGATCGGACCGGGCAGTCGGCGGCGCGCCAGCCGCCGGAAATCGTGGAAATTATGACACTGTGTCAGGCGCATTTCTCAACTCCGCTCGCGGCATGCTCTGCGCGACGATCATCTTGCCATCGCGCCGCTGATGCTGTCAGCGGCCGCCATCGCGGCGATCTCTCGCCTGATGGCGCCGCCGGTCTCCTATCGATGCTCGATCGCCCTGATCGCGCCGCGGAGTTCGGCGAGGCCGCGCAGGCGGCCGATCGCGGTGTAGCCGGGATTGGTGCGCTTGGTGGCGGCGAGATCGTCGAGCATACGATGGCCGTGGTCGGGACGGAACACGATTCTCTTGTCGGGCGAACGCCGCGCGTTCTCCTTTAACAGCGCCTTCAGCACCGCGACCA
The DNA here is from genome assembly GCF_004634465.1 of Bradyrhizobium sp. MOS001. Taxonomy (NCBI): domain Bacteria; kingdom Pseudomonadati; phylum Pseudomonadota; class Alphaproteobacteria; order Hyphomicrobiales; family Nitrobacteraceae; genus Bradyrhizobium; species Bradyrhizobium sp. MOS001. Next base: position 54,299 of record NZ_SPVJ01000037.1, on the reverse strand, counting down.
TGTCGACGTCACCGTCGAGATGGTCGGACTCGTAGAAGGACAGGCCGTCGGCCTCGCGCTTGGTCGCGCGCAGATGCGCAAACGCAATGCGCGGGCCGAAGCGCTCGGCCATCGCGGGCAGATCGTTCCCGGCGCGCACGCCGAGCGAGCCGGTGCACAGGCAGATGCCGTTGGCCTTGGATGGCACGGCATCGAACAGCGCCTGATAGTCGTCGGCGGTCGAGGCAATGCGCGGCAGGCCGAACAGCGGGCGCGGCGGATCGTCCGGGTGCAGCGTCAGGGAGACGCCAAGTTGCTCGGCGACCGGCGTGACGCGGCCCAGGAACTCGGCGAGATGCCGGCGCAGGATCTTTGGCGTGATGTCGCGATAGGTCTCCAGCCGGTCGCGGAATTGCGGGATGGTCATCGGCTCGGTGGTCGAGCCCGGCAGCGCGCTAGCGATGACCATGACGAGGTAGTCGATATCGGCCTGGCTCATCTTCTCGAACAGCTTTTTGGCGCGAGCCTGCTGCTCGGGCGAATACTCCTGAACGGCGGCGGGACGCTTCAGGATATGCAGCTCGAACGCGGCAAAGCGGTCCTGGTCGAAGCGCATGGCGCGGGCGCCGTTCGGCAGCTCCCACTCCAGATCGGTGCGGCACCAGTCCACCACCGGCATGAAATTGTAGCAGATGATCTTGATGCCGGCCGCGGCCACCGCTTCGAGGCTCGCGATCCACGCCTCGATCGAGGCCGTCGCGTTGGCCCCGAGCCGCTTGACGTCGTCGGGGATCGGAATCGACTCCACCACCGACCAGGTCAGTTGCGAGCGGCCGGGCTGGCCATGCTCGATGAAGTTCTTGCGCTCCTCGACCGCCTTGCGTGTCCAGGCTTCGCCGATCGGCACCTGATGCAGCGCCGAGACGATATCCGTCGCCCCGGCCTGCCTGACATCGTCCAAAGACACCGGATCATCCGGACCGTACCAGCGCCATCCCTCGAGCATCATCGAAATTCTCCTAAAGCGTTTTCGAGCGAAGTGGATACCGGTTCGCGTGAAGAAACGCGTCAAAACAAAGAATCAGTTCGCGGTCAGCACGACCTTGACGCTCTGCGAGCGGTCGAGCGCCAGCCGCAGTGCGTCCGGCGCGGTCGACAGCGGCCGCTCGGCGGTGACCAGCGACAGCACGTCGACGCCGCCGGCGCCGATCAGTTCCACTGCGGTCATGAACTCGAAGCCGAAGCGGAACGAGCCGCGCAGGTCGATCTCCTTGGCCATCACCGCATTCGACGGCGTCGGAATCTGGCCGCCCGGCAGATTGCCGATCTGCACCACAATGCCGCCGCGCCTGACAATGCCGATCGCGCTGGCAAGGCCCGCGGCGGTGCCCGAGACCTCGAACGCGACGTCATAGGGACGCGATGCGGCCTGTGCCTTCAGTCCTTCCTCGCCGCTCGAGACGTTCTCGACGTGAGAGGCGCCGAGCCGGGTCGCAAAGGCGAGCGGCGCCGGCGCGATGTCCGCCACCGTGATGTCGGCCATACCGGCGCGGTGTGCGGCGAGCATGGTCAAAAGCCCGATCGGGCCGGCACCGAAGATGATGCCGCGCTTGCCCTCGATGTTGCCGGCGCGCGCCACCGCATGCAGGCAGACCGCGAGCGGCTCGGCCAGCGCCGCGGCCTGATAGGAGACGTGGTCGGGGATCTTCACGCATTGCGCGGGGACCGCGTCGAAATAATTGGCGAAGCCGCCCTGCATGTGCGGCGTCTTCGAGGCCGAGCCCATGAAGTAGATGTTCTCGCAGAGATTGGGCCGTCCCTCGCGGCAGGCGACGCAATGGCCGCACCAGCGCGACGGATTGACGGCGACACGGTCGCCGACCTTCAGGTTCGCTGCGGAACCTGCGATCTCCACGACCTCGCCGGAGATCTCGTGGCCGAGCACGAGTGGCGACTTCACGACGAAATCGCCGGTCCGGGCATGACGGAAATAATGCATGTCGGAGCCGCAGATGCCGCCGGCGCCGAAGCGGATGCGCACCATGCCATCAGCGAGCTTGTCGAGCGGATGCTCGATCATGCGCAGATCTTCGGGGCCGAACAGGGTTGCGGCGAGAGCGGTGGAGGTCATTTGGAGAGTCCCATGTATTTAGGCAGCCAGAGGGTCAGTTCGGGAATGTAGGTGATCGCGATCAGCGCGACCATCAGCGGCACCAGCCAGGGCAGGATCGCGACCGTCGTGCGCTCGACCGAGAGCTTGGCCACGCGGGCGAGCACGAACAGCACCATGCCGAGCGGCGGATGCAACAGGCCGATCATCAGGTTCAGCGTCATGATCAGGCCGAAATGGATCGGATCGATGCCGAGCTTGAGCACGATCGGCAGCAGGATCGGCACCAGGATGGTGATCGCCGCGGTGGTGTCGATGAAGCAGCCGACGAACAGGATCAGGACGTTGGCGAGCGCCAGGAACACCCATTTGTTGTGGGTGATGCTGAGCATCCAGTCCGAGAGCATTTGGGCTGCCTGCGACACCGTCAGCAGCCAGGCGAAGATCGAGGCTGCCGTGACGATGAACAGCACCGAGGCCGTGGTCTCGATGGTGTCGAAGGTCGCCTTCGCCACGGTCTTCAAGGTCATCGTGCGGTAGCGGACGAGGCCGAGGAACAGCGACCAGATCACGGCGGCGACCGCGGCCTCGGTCGGCGTGAACCAGCCGAGCGTCATGCCGCCGATCAGGATGACCGGCGCCATCAGCGCCATCACCGCAGAGAAGTCGAAGTACCAGTCGATCGCGAGCAGCGCGCCGAGGCCGATGACAACGGCCATGTTGGTCGACATGCCGGCCAGCACCATCAGCCAGATCGCGAGCGGGAAAGCCAGCACGATGGCGATCTCGAGGCCGGCCGAGCCGAGCTGCGGCCAGGAGAACGGCGTGTCGCTGCCCCATTTGTTCTTGTGCGCGAAATAGGTGACCGTGGCCATCATCAGCAGCGTCATGACGATGCCGGGAATGACACCGCCCAGGAACAGCGCACCGATCGAGACGTTCGCCATCATGCCGTAGATCACGAAGGGCAGCGACGGCGGGATGATGGGCCCGAGCGTGGCTGAGGCCGCGGTGACGCCGACGGAGAACTCGGTGGAATAGCCGTGGTCCTTCATCGCCTTGATCTCGATGGTGCCGAGACCGGCGGCATCCGCGATCGCGGTGCCGGACATGCCGGAGAAGATCACCGAGCCGATGATGTTGACGTGACCAAGGCCGCCGCGCATCCAGCCGACCAGCGCGACCGCGAATTTGTAGATGCGGCCGGTCACACCGGCGATGTTCATGAGATTGCCGGCCAGGATGAAGAACGGCACCGCGAGCAGCGGAAAGCTCTCGACGCCGGCGATCATGCGCTGCGCCAGCGTGACATCGGGCGTCACGCCGCTGACCAGGATGTAGAGCAGCGACGACGCGGCCATGGCGATCGCCACGGGAACGCCGAGCAGCATCAGGACGAGGAAGCCTCCAAGCAACAGCAACATAACTTTACCCCTCAAAACCGTCGTAGGCGCCGGGACGTTCGAGGATCGAATAGCCCTGTCGCGAATGTTGGATGGCCACCTGCACCGAGCGCACGAACATCAGCACGAAGCCCGCCAGCACGGCGTAATAGACGTAGTCCTTGGGCAGATTGATCGTGGTCATCGACTCGTCGCCGATGATCTGGATGTAGACCCAGACCAGCTTGATGGCGTAGCCGAAGAAGGCGATCCGGATCAGGTCGATCGCGGTCGCCAGCGCGCGCGCCACGACATGCGGCAGATAGCGGTAGATCAGATCGACCTGGATGTGCCGCGACAGCCGCACGCACATCGAGGAGCCGATGAAGACCACGCCGATCAGGCAGTAGGTCGCGATCTCCTCGGTCCAGGCATAGCTGTCGTTGAGGACGTAGCGGGTGAAGAACTGGAGGAAGACAGCAAGCGCCATCACCCAGAAGATCACCAGCGCCACCCAGTCCTCGAAAGCGTAGACGCCGAGATCGACCTTCGGCACCGCCTCTTCCTCGAAGGTGTGGGCGATCTCGTCCCCGGTGATCTGCCGGTGTATTTCGGCGGTGGACATGGGGTTACTCCTCAACCTCTTAATCGTCATTCCGGGGTGACTCGAAGAGCCGAACCCGGAACGACGACTTAATTCTACGAACTCCGCTCCTCATCCTGAGGAGCTTGCGAAGCAAGCGTCTCGAAGGATGGCCTCGGGCGACGCCCGAGCGACATCCGGGCCTTCATGGTTCGCCCGGCGATGCGAAGCATCGTCCGGAGCGCGCTTCGCGCTCCTCACCATGAGGGTCTCGGTTATTTCACCGCCTGAATGCGTTCCCAGTCGGCCTTGCGATAACCGAAGGTCTCGAACGCAACGTTCTTCAGCACGATGTCGCGGAACTCGTTCTTGTCGACCTCGGTCACGGTCAGTCCCTTCTCCTTGAAGAAGGAAACCAGCTTGGCCTCGTTCTGCTTGATCTCAGCGGTCGCTTTCGCAGCCGCCTCCTGGGCGACGTCGGTGAAGATCTTCTTGTCCTCGTCGCTGAGCTTCTTCCAGAGCGCGCCCGCCACCACCGTGTTGAGGTGGTCGACGATGTGGCCGGTCAGCACGATATGTTTCTGCACTTCGTAGAACTTCTTGGCCTCGATCGTGGTCAGCGGGTTCTCCTGCGCCTCGACGGTGCCGTTCTGAAGCGCGAGATAGACTTCGGCGAACGCGATCGGCGCGGTGTTGGCGCCGCAGGCGCGCGGCATGGCGAGATAGGCCGGAACGTCGGGCACGCGCATCTTCAGGCCCTTGAGATCGGCGCAGGTCTTGATCGGCTTGTTCGACGAGGTCTGGCGCACGCCGTAATAGGTGACCGCGACGATGTGGTGGCCGCTCTTGTCCTCATAGCCCTTGGCGAGCTCCTTGAAGATGTCGCTCTTGGTGTAGGCAAGGAGATGGTCGGCGTCGCGGAAGGTGTAGGGATAGTAGGTCACGCCGATCGGCGGGAAGCTCTTGGCCGCGAAGCTCGAACCGGAGATGATGATGTCGACCGAGCCGAGCGAGAGGCCCTGGTTGATGTCGGCTTCCTTGCCGAGCTGCGACGCCGGATAGACGTCGACGGTATAGCGCCCGTTGGTGCGCTTGCCGATCTCCTGCGCGGCCCAGACCGAGGCGGTGTGGAACGGCTCCGAGGTCTCGTAGACATGGGCCCATTTGAGCTTGGTCTGCGCCATGCCGGGATTGGTCGCCGCGAACATTGCCGCGACCGAAGTCGCCAGCACCATCGTCATCTTCTTCAACACTGACTTATCCTCCACTGACTAAAGTCTGCTTCTTGTTTGCCCGCCCCAAACCCGGGACGAGCCGCCCAATCTCATCGTCGCCGCACGCTGCCGCTTTTGGCCTGCGTCTTCGCGCGTTTTGGTTTTGCCGGTTTCGCCGGCGTGCGCGCGACCCGGCCTCGCTCCGCGGGCGATCCCGCGGCGGTCTCGGCACCAAAGTTCTGCGCAAAGCGCTCCTGCGAGCGCGCTAGATGCTTGCGCATGGCCTCGCGCGCGGCGTCCGGATCATGCGCCGCAATCGCGTCACGCACGGCGCAATGCTCGTCGAGCGCGGTGCGCCAGGTGCCCGGGCTTTCGAAGTAATGCGCAAGCTGCGCGAAATAGGGATTGAGGCGCTGGTCGAACAGCTCGCCGACCACGCGCACCAGCACGGCATTGCCGAGACTGCCGGCGATCGCGACGTGGAAGGCACGATCGTGCACCATCGAGGCCTCGCCGGGATGCTCGACATTCTCCATGGCGACAAGCGACGCATTGATGCGGTCGATATCGTCCTTGGTCGCCACGCGCGCGGCCTGCTCGGCGATCGCGCTTTCCAGGAATTCGCGGGCGCGCAAGAGCTCGAACGGGCCTTCGATGCCGGCGGCCGGAAGCGCAGGCGCGGCGTCCGCCGGCTCGGTCACATAGATGCCGGAGCCGACGCGGATGCGGACGCGGCCCTCGACCTCGAGCGCGATCAGGGCCTCGCGCACCGTCGGCCGCGAGATCCTGAGCTGTTCGGCGAGTTCGCGCTCGGTCGGCAAGCGGCTGCCGACCGCGTACTCGCCGCTGTCGATCAGGCTTCGCAATTGATCGGCGACCTGGCGGTAAAGCCGTCTCGCCTCCACAGCTTCCAGCGGCACGCTGGCCTCCCCGAAAGGGTCTCGCCGGGAAGCATCGCGTCCCGGCGGCCCGCCAATTTTGGAAAATTGGTCTTACCAATTGACCGGAGCATTGACCGAGGACAGGCGCCATGTCAAGCAGCGGCCAAACACAGGGAGAGACGACCATGCGCCATAGTTCAACGCGTCTTGGCCGCGCCAATCTCGACCGGCTGCCGTCCGCCATCCGCCGCCCGGCCTATGACCGCTCGCGCGTTACGCCCGGCATCGTGCATCTGGGCCTGGGCGCCTTTCATCGCGCGCACCAAGCCGTCGTCATCGACGACTGCCTTGCCGCAGGCAACTCGTCCTGGGGTATCGTCGGCGCGAGCCTGCGCAGCCCGGATACGCGCGACGCCCTCGCCCCGCAGGATCATCTCTACACGGTGGCCGTACGTGCCGCCGAAGGCACCGAACACCGCGTCATCGGCGCGCTGCTCGACAGCGTCGTCGCGCGCGAGAAGCCGGCAGCACTGGTCGATCGGATGGCCGATCCCGCCATTCGCATCGTCTCGCTGACGGTCACCGAAAAGGGCTATTGCCACACGCCGCAGACCGGCGATCTCGACGAGCGGCATCCGGATGTCGTGCACGATCTCAACAATTTTGACGCGCCGCGCTCGGCGCCCGGCTTCATCGTGGCCGCACTGGCGCGCCGGCGCGCACAGGGGCTGGCGCCCTTCACCGTGCTCTGCTGCGACAATCTCGCCGCCAACGGCCACACCGTGCAGCGGATCGTGACGCAGTTCGCCGCGCTCCGGTCGAAGGACCTCGGCAAGTGGATCGCCGATAGCACCGCCTTCCCGTCGACCATGGTCGACCGCATCGTGCCGGAGACGACGGACGCCGACCGGGATGCGATCTCGAACGCGCTCGGCATGCGCGACGCCTGGCCTGTGATGACCGAGCCGTTCACGCAATGGGTGGTCGAGGACCGCTTCACGGCGGGGCGGCCCGATTTCGCCGCCGCCGGTGTCGAGCTCGTCACCGACGTCAAGCCGTTCGAGCTGATGAAGCTGCGGCTGCTCAACGCCAGCCATTCGGCGCTGGCCTATCTCGGTTATCTCGCGGGCTACGAGACCATCGCCGACACCATGCTGGATCCGCATTTCGCCCGTCTCGCCGCGCAGGTGATGGAAGAGGCCGCGGTGACGCTGACGATGCCTGTTGGCACCGATCTCGCCGCCTATCGCGCCTCGCTGCTCAAGCGCTTCGCCAACCCCGCGCTGCATCACCGTACCTGGCAGATCGCGATGGACGGCTCGCAAAAGCTTCCGCAGCGCCTGCTCGGCGCGATGCAGGATCGCCTGCGCAAAGACCTGCCGATCGCGACGCATGCGCTCGCGGTGGCCGGCTGGATGCGTTACGTCACCGCACGCGACGAGCAGGGCCGCGCCATCGACGTTCGCGATCCGCTCGCCGCCGAGTTCGCCGCGCTGGCGCGCGAGGCGGGTCCCGTCGCTGAACGGCTTGCGCAGGCATTGCTCGGGGTCGAGAAAGTGTTCGGACCGCTGGGCACTGAGCCGCGCCTGCGCGAGGCCGTGACCATGGCGCTCAGCCGTCTCTATAAGGACGGCGCGCGGCGGGCGGTGGAGACACTTGTCTCGGCGTGACCACAAAGCAGGCAATGCTGCACTGCGGTCCAAATCGAACGCAAAGTCGGACGGAAGTCGCGCTTGATTTTTGCCTGCCATTGCCCCACCCGAGAGGCATGGCAAAGGACAAAAAGGTCATCGCCGCGAACGCGGCCTTCTACGCCGCCTTTTCAACGGGCGACTTCGACGAAATGGAGCGGATGTGGGCGGATGACGACGCCATTTCCTGCATCCATCCCGGCTGGCCGGCCATCATCGGCCGGGCCACGGTGATCGGCAGCTGGCGCGACATCCTGCAAAATCCGGAGCGGCCGCAGATCGTTTGCGCCGAACCGCAGGCGATCGTCGACGGCGACAGCGCGCGCGTGCTCTGCATCGAGATCGTCGACGGCACCGCTTTGGCCGCTGCCAACCATTTTCGGCGTGTCGGCGACGGCTGGCGGCTGGTGCACCACCAGTCGAGCCCAATCGCGCAGATTGTCGAGCAGACTGAAGACGATAGAACGAGCCACCGCGTCCACTGACCGCCGCGAGCCGGCCGGCGCTTACTACTGTGCATGGGGTTGTTTTTCAGTTTTTTGTCTTGAGCCCCCGAATTCCGACAAATCGTCCAGCACGACCTGCGCCGCACTGAAATCATCGTCCCGAAAGAACATGCTTCTGGTGATGAGCACCGGAATGTTCGCCCGCGAGGCCGCGATCAGACCGTTGCGGGAATCCTCGATCGCGACGCAGTCGGCTGCGCCCAGCTTCAGCCGCGCCAGGGTTTCCAGATAGACATCCGGCGCCGGCTTCTTGTGGCGGACATCGTCGCCGGCGACGACCGCATCAAAATCCGCCGCCCAGCGCGTTCCCAGCGCTTGCGACAGCAGCGCATCGATATTGCCGTGCGAGGTGGTGGTCGCGATCGCGAGCCGCTGGCCGCGGGCCTTCGCGGCAGTGAGAAGATCCGCCACGCCGGGCCTTAAGGGACAGCAGCCGGTTTCGATCAGCTCGGCGTAATGCGCGGTCTTGCTGCGGTGGAGGGCTGCGATATCGGCATCCGGCAATGGCGGCGCGACCTGCAGCCTCGCGTGAAAGGCGCGCATGCGCTCCTTGCCGCCGGTGACACGCAGCAGCTCCTTGTAGACGGCCCGGTCCCACTGCCAGTCGAGACCGTGGCGAACGAAGGCGTGGTTGAAGGCCTGCCGATGCAGCTCCTCGGTTTCGGCCAGCGTGCCGTCGACATCGAAGATCAGCGCGGCGGCGCGCCCGATCAACTCCGCGGCACCGCATGGCACTGCGGCCGGCGCTTCTGCCTGCATGACCGAGGCCTCCCTCCTGACAAGCGAGCATCGCCTGCCCTGGCCGGCGAGTAAAATTGCAATATCTTTTGCCGGACCCAAAAATCCCTTATGAGCGAACGGCGCGCAGCTCGCGCGAGCGGGAACTCCAGCACGGCAGGCGCATGCGGCTCTTCATCCTCGGCCTCGGCTACAGTGCCCGGCATTTCGTCGGCCAATTCGGCGGCGCATTCTCGCATATCGCCGGCACCGTGCGCGATCCCGGGAAGCGAAACGACCTTGCCGGCATCGAGGTGCATGCCTTTTCCGGCAGCAGTCCGGCCCGCGAGGTGGTCGAGCGAGTCCGCGACGCCGATGTCCTTCTCATATCGATCCCGCCCGGCAGCGCGGGCGACCCGGCAGCTACGGCCTTTGGCGACGCGCTCGCGCGCCGGCGGCGGAAGATCGTCTATCTCTCCACCATCGGCGTCTATGGCGATCACGCAGGCCGCTGGGTGGACGAGAGCACGCCGCCGCAGGCCACCCTCGACCGCACGCGAACGCGCGTTGCGGCGGAGCAAGCCTGGACCGCCGCGGCGCGCGGCGACGTCGCGATCCTGCGGCTTGCGGGCATCTACGGGCCCGGCCGCAACGCACTGATGACGCTGCGGGCGGGGACGGCCCGGCGCATCGTCAAGCCGGGACAGGTCTTCAACCGCATCCACGCCGACGACATCGCGAGCGCGATCATGGCCGCGGTGAAGCACAGTGACGGCGGCACCTGGAACGTCTGCGACGACGAGCCGGCGCCGCCGCAGGATGTGATCGCTTATGCGGCGAAGCTGATGGACCTTGCGCCGCCGCCCGAAGAGCCGTTCGAGACGGCCAAGATGTCGGCGATGGCCCGCAGCTTCTATGCCAGCAGTGCCCGGGTCTCCAACGCGAAACTGAAGCACGAGCTCGGTGTCACGCTTGCCCATCCGACCTATCGGCATGGCCTGGATGCATTGTGGCGCACCGGGCAAGGGCGATAGGTTCCGGTTATCTCCGACGCGTCCCAGACATGCCCCACCCGCGCTTGACTTCGCTCAGGCGCAGCCGTGATCTAGCCGCTCGGCGAGCCACCACAGAACGAGCTCGCCTTGGGAGGATGCAATGAACAAGACGATCGCCATGATCGCGGCGGCGGCTGCCGTCATCACGTTCGGTGCGGCGCGCGCCGCACCACTGCCCGAAGCCAACCCTGATGACGCCGGTTTCTCGAAGCAGGGTCTCGCGCGGCTCGACAGCTTCTTCGCGCGCGAGATCGCCGCCAAGCGCGTTCCCGGCGCCGTCGTCGCGGTGGCGCGGGACGGCAAGCTCGTGCACTACAAGGCTTACGGCATGCTCGATCCGGACAAGGGCACGCCGATGCCGGTCGACGCGATCTTCGCGCTGGCCTCGATGACCAAGCCGATGGCGGCGGTCGCCGGCCTGACGCTGATGGAGAAAGGCCAGTTGCCGCTCCAGGCCAAGCTGTCCGACTACTATCCCGGCTTTGCCGACATGAAGGTCGGCGCGACCGGGGCCGATGGCTCGCTCAAGCTCGAACCGCAGGCGTCCCCGATCTTCGTCCACGATCTCTACCGGCATACGTCCGGATTGATGTATGGCGGCCGCCCCGACTCATCGAGTCCGGTAGCGCGGCAATACCCCGATGGCGTCGCGCCGGCGGTGGAAGGCGACACTGAGGCCTTCATCGGCCGCATCACAAAACTGCCGCTGGCGCATCAGCCCTCGACCGAGTTCGAATACGGTTTTTCGATCGACGTGCTCGGCGCCGTCGTCGAGAAGGTGAGCGAGCAGAGGCTCGGCGACTATCTCGCCGCCAATGTGTGGCAGCCGCTCGGCATGAAGGACGCGACCTTCCACCCGACCGACGCGCAGCGCCCTCGCCTCGCCCGCCCGTTCGCCAACGATCCGCTGACCGGCAAGCCGCAAGCCATCAAGCTGCTGGACACCCCGACCAAGTTCGATTGCGGCGGCGCCTGCTCATTCGCGACGATGGGCGATTACATCCGCTTCGGCCAGATGCTGCTCAACGGCGGCGAGCTCGACGGCCAGCGCATTCTTTCCCCGAAGACCGTGCATCACATGACGACCAACCACCTCGGTCCCGAGATCAAGAACAATGTGGCCAACATCGAGCCGCATCGCGCCGGCTTCGGCTTTGGTCTCGCGGTCGCGGTCCGGACCAGCGAAGGGCAGTCGTCGGTCCCCGGCAATCCCGGCGAGTTCACCTGGAATGGCGCCTACGGGACGCAGTTCTTCTGCGATCCCAAGGAGCGTCTCGTCGTGGTGGTGGGAACGGCGGCGCCGGGCGAGCTCAGGAAATACTATCGCGAGCAGGTGCAGGACATCGTCTATGGCGCGATGGTGAAGTAAGACCGGCGCGCTGGAATAGAAAGGGCGGCCGCTCAGGCCGCCCTTTGCGAATCTGGCGTCAGCTCAACACGCCGTACCTCTTGAACCAGGCCTGGGCCTGCTTCCAGGCGTCTTCCGCCGCATCCTTGCGATAGCTGCCGCGATAGTCGGCATGGAAGCCGTGCGGCGCCTGCGGATAGATCTTGAATTCGGCGATCTTCTTGTCCTGCTCGAGCGTCGCCTTGAACTGCTCGACCTGGGCCACGGGAATGCCGGTATCAGCGCCGCCATAGAGGCCGAGCACCGGCGCCTTCATCTCGGGGGCGAGCTGAAGCGGACTCTTCGGCCACACCGGATTGGCGGGATCGACCGGCGCACCGTAGAACGCGACACCGGCCTTGAGGGTGCCACTGTGGGCAGCGTATTCCCAGACATTGCGGCCACCCCGGCAGAAGCCGATGATGCCGAGCTTCGTGGTGTCGCCGCCTTGCGATCCCGCCCACGCCACCGTCGCATCGAGATCGGACAGCAGCTCGGCGTCCGGCTTGGCATTAACGACCGGCAGCAGATCCTTGATGTCGGTGACCTTGGTGAGGTCGACACCCTTGCGGAAGTAATAGTCGGGCGCGACCGCGAATGCGCCGAGCTTGGCGAGGCGCCGTGTCACGTCCTTGATGTATTCGTGCAGGCCGAAAATCTCCATCGCCACGATGATCACCGGCGCCTTGGTGTTGCCGGCCGGGCGCGCGAAATAGGCCGGCATCTCTTCGGACCCGACCTTGATCCTGGCGTCGCCAGCCTGGAGGCCGCCGGTATCTGTCGTGATGATTTCGGCGCGGACCGGACCGGCCGCAAGCGTGTAGCCGGCAGCGACGGCCGCGGTGGCGCTCATGAATCCGCGGCGCGAGACCGGGGCGACTTTCGTCAGCCCGACGACGTCGGATGTCATGGTGGTTTCGAAGCTCATCGGTCGATCCTTCCTGATGCTTGGCCCTGATTCCTCAGGCGGCGCATTCGCCGATAATTGCCGGCGAAACGCAAATCACCAGCCTGCGAGCATGTTCGCGTTCAGGCCAAGCCCTGACGTCTTTTCAGCGGCGCCGTTTCGGGCATCAGGCTCATTGCGACAAGTCCGACGATCGCCGCAAGCAGGAGGTACCAGGCCGGTGCCAGCGGATTGCCGGTGACGTGGAGGAGCCAGGTGACCACGAGCTGCGCCGTACCTCCGAAGCTCGCGATCGCCACCGCGTAGACGGTCGCGAACACGCCTCCGCGGATGTTCTGGGGCAGCGCTTCGGTGAAGGTCGCATAGAACGCCGTGAACGGCAGCGAGCCGATGATCGATAGCACGCCGAAGCCGATCAGGAGCGACAGCGCGCCCGGTGCATGGACGATCCACAGGAAGGTCGGATAGGTGAGCAGGAGGGTTGCGAGCTGAGGCCAGATCATGATCGGCTTGCGGCCGAGACGATCGGCGAGCCATCCGCCGGCCAGTGCACCGACGAACTGAATGCCGTTGCTGACGAGCGACACGGCGAAAGCCAGTGTCGACGACACGTGCAGGGTATTCTGCGCATAGGTCGTCATGTATTGCGTGACATAGGTCGAGATCGTGCCGCTGGCCAGGATCATCAAGGCCAGCGCGATGATGCCGAGGTGACGCCGGACCTGCGAGAGGTGACCCGTGCGCTCTTTCGCTGCGACACCGGCATCGGCATGCGGAATCGTCTCGGGCAGTGTCCGCCGCATCCAGAGCCCGAACGGCAGGCAGACGGCCCCGATCAGGAACGCCACCCGCCAGCCGTAGGAGTCCAGCATCTCCGGCGCCATGGTCGTGCTCAGGATGACACCGACCAGCGCGCCGGCGGTCGCCGCGATCTCCTGGCTCGCCGGCTGCCATGCCACGACCAGCGCCCGATGCTCGGGCGGCGCAATCTCGAGGAGATAGGCGGTCGTCGGTCCGACCTCGCCGCCGAGGGCGAAGCCCTGCACCATGCGCGCCGCAATCACGATGATGGGCGCGGCGACGCCGATCATGCGATAGGACGGCGTGAGCGCGATGGTCAGGATAGCAGCTCCCATCAACGCAAAGCTCAGCAGCATGGCGGGCCGCCGGCCGATCCGGTCGGAATAGATGCCGAGCACGATCCCGCCGATCGGCCGCGTCACGAAGCCGGCCCCGAACGTCGCCAGCGACAGCATCAGGCTGCCGTACTCGCTTCCGGTCGGGAAGAAGGTATGGCCGATCTGGATGGCGAAGAAGCTGTAGGTAATGAAGTCGTAGAATTCGAGCATGTTGCCGATGGTGGCTGCGAATGCTGCTCGTTTGACGTTGAACGGCGCCGCTTGCTCAATTCCCAACGACACTTTGACTCCCTGGATTCGCTCGTTTGCCGGACTTAACCGTCTGGCTGCATTGCGTCGCAACATCCATTAACCGAAAGAGAGGGTTCTCTCCCGGCCAGCCACACCGCCAAGCGTTACCGGTGATGCGCCCTTTTGCGTATTCGAAACTCCAGGCCGCAACAAATGGGCCTCGCAGTGGCGACAATGACACATCATGTTGCTCAGGCGTCGCACATCACCGTCAATTCACGCGCAAGCTCTCGTGATTTGATTGAAATTTTCAGAAGAGTTGAGCCGTGCGATTTACTCGAACTTTCTGTGTGACGCTCTAGTTCCACGGCCGGAAGTTCCATCTGCAGAACGGATGCAACTTCCCGAGCGCGGTCCTTCCATCCGGCAACGGAGGAAGAATCGCCCGAGAACTTCATTCTCGTCCACCCAGATTGCGCTACCAAAGGCTCAATTGAATAAAGCTTGTCCGACCTGGAACTGAAATGATTTTAGCTCGCGAAGCGATTGAATTGTTGGGACAGATGGCTCGCATCCTGTGGTTCGAAGGCACCAAGCATGGCTTGCGCGACCGCGAATGGATGGCCCTGCGCTTTCTCTCCCGCGCCAACCGTTTCTCGCGGACGCCCTCGGCGCTCGCGAGCTACGTCGGCACCACGCGCGGCACCGCCTCTTTCATTATCGGCGAACTCGAGCGGCTCGGATATCTGGAGCGAAAGCGCTCCGCGACGGACAAGCGATCGGTGACGCTGAGCGTGACGCAGCAGGGCAAGAAGTTCCTGGTGCGCGACCCCATCAGCGTTCTCCTCGAACCGATCGCCGTCCTCGACGACGAGGCCAAGATCCGCTTTCGCGACACGCTCCGGCACGTGCTCGATCAGGCGGACGCGGCCGAGCAGCGGCACCATACCGACGTCTGCAAGCGATGCATCTTCCTGCGCGAAGATCGCACCGCCACGGACGGCAAGCCCGGCGCCGCCGAGTTCAGCTGCCGCCTGTTTCGCGCGCCGATCGCCGAGGCGGAGATCGATCTGCTATGCACCAGCTTCGAGCATCATCGCCAATAGGAGGCGGCCCTCGATCACGGCGTCGCCTTGCGTGACGAGTAGATGACGCCGCCGCTGGACTCCACGACCAGACGGCCGTTCTCGTTCTTGATCTCTTCGATGCGGCCAAGCCCGGGTACCTGCTGTCCAAGCACGGCCTCGATGACGCCGTTCGGACCTTGCAGGATCGCAATTCCCTCATAGGCCTGGCGGACCGACCAGCCCTTGACCACCTTGCGCGGCGCCGACGGAGGAACCGAACCCGTGATCTCGGGCGCGGCAACCGAGGCCATCATCGGCATCGTCTGCGAGGGCGGCTGCGAGGCGACGGCCGCCGGCGCCGGCGCTTGCGCCTGAGCCTGGGCGAGCTTGTCCAGCTTCACCGTCGAGGACGAACTCACCCGCTCGATACGGTCCAGATTCTCGGCGAACCTGCCGAAGCGATCGTTGGTCGCCTTGCTCGACTGATCGACCGCGGTGCGCAGGCCGTCGAGATTTTCGGACACGCCCGACACCTGCTTGCGCAGCAGCGCGACAGTCTCGCGCAGATTCCTGATCTCCGTATTGGCGGCCACGTTGCTTTGGGCCGGCTGCGTGGTGAGATAGGCGATCACGCCGGTGCAGGCGCAGACCACCAGGATCGCAGCGACCGCCAGTGTTGCGAGCGGCGCGACCCATGTCGGACGCGGCGGCGGCGGCTTGGCCACGATCACGGCCGGCTTCATCACGGTCGGCGCAGGCTTCGGTATCGCCATCTTGTCGAGGCGCGCCTTGGCGCGAATACGCTTCAGCCCCTCGAGCGCCTCTTTCGCCAGGGTCTCGTCGTTCGCCGCAGCCGACACACGCTTCGCGCTTGCAGCGGGCTTGGCCGTCTGTGTCGTGCTTGTATCGCGCGCATCCGGAGCCGGCTTCGCCGCCGCGGAAACATCAGCGGTCGCGTTGGGACGAGCTTGTCCATCGGACAACATGTGAAAATGCTCCGTTCGGTTCGATCTATCGAACGGTGAAGTTATTTGCCGAAGCTTGCCTGAAACGTGCGCAGCGAAAACTTTTCATCGCGCCCGATGCGACGTCGCATGAGTCAAAAGCGTCATGGACGTGGCGAGAGTGCGACTCGAAAGACACACACTCGCCAAGATTTCGCCAAGCTGGAGTCGCCTCGCCATACATGAGTCGAATTGTCGCATGGGGAAACACCAGCAGGAGAGTCAATCCCGGGTTGAAAACCCCGCTATGCGCATGACCCGCAGCACCGCGCAAAACAGCTGTGATTACGCGGGGATGCGGAACTTTAGAAACGCTACGGTGCAAAACTAGTTCGATCACCAAATCAACTGATGCGATCGAACATACAAAGAAACAACCAGAAACGAATCAACAGCATCAAACACGCATAGCAACCGCTTTGCTGCGCGCGCTTGATCGGAAATCGGCAATTGTTACGGTCCTACTCAAGTGATTCTCGCCAGTTGGCGAGGAGATCGACACAGTTCAGGTGCGTTCGGACGCAATCGGCAAGTTGGCGCAACTGTTCTAGGTCTGTCTCAATCCGCTCCGCGAGGTGATCCGTAAGACACCCGCCGAGCCTCACGCAGTAAGCGTTCAGTATCGAGTCGAAGTAGCAGGCCTGCACACGCAGGCACTGAATGCGTAGGGCTGCCCGCGAATATCGAAACCATAATAACGGTTCGCGGGATGGAAATATCGTCAAACAGCATGGTTGCCGAGCCGGGCATCACAACAACCATCCGGCCGCAACAAGTGCGAAACAGGGGCGAAAGACTAATGTATATTATCGTTGATGATCGCGAGAGCGTCACGAACAGCTACGTTGGAGGGCTCGTTCGCGAAGGTGTATCGTCGATCGGCTTCTCTTCCGGAGAATTCTGGGACTGGCTGCAATCTGCGAGCGAACCGGATCTGGCGGCGGTCGACGCCTTTCTCCTCGGGGACTGCGATGCCCGCGGAAGCCTGCCGCGGGCGATGCGCAAGCGCTCCTCGGCGCCCATCATCGCCATGAGCGGCCAGAAGATGCTCAAGAACACGCTTGAGCTGTTCGAATCGGGCGTCGACGACGTCGTCCATGTACCGATTCACCTGCGCGAGATCCTCGCCCGAACGGCCGCAATCGCGCGCCGCCGGGTGGGCGAGCTGCCGAGGCCCTGCGAGACCAAGATCCAGGTCTTCTTCAACGGACGTGACCCCGAGATCGCGGGCCACGCTCTCACCCTGCCCCGCCGCGAGCTGCGCATTCTCGAGTATATGGTCAGCAACCACGGCAAGTGGATCACCAAGACGCAGATCTTCAACGCGGTCTACGGCATCTTCGAGTCGACCTTCGACGAGAGCGTGATCGAGAGCCACGTCAGCAAGCTGCGCAAGAAACTCCGCGACCGCCTCGGCTTCGACGCGATCGTGGCCCGGCGCTACGTCGGATACCGCCTCAACATCCCGGCCGGCGAGACCATCGACGTGCCGATGCAGGAACTCGACGAGGTCGGCATCCTCCTGAACAGGGCACATGCCGCCCCGGCGGCGTACCCGGCCGGAAACTGACGCGGCAGGGCACCGCCACGAAAACGACAACGGCCTCTGCGGAGTACCCTTCGCAGAGGCCGTTGCACTTTCAGCGGCAGAGATGGCGGAGCAGCGATCTCGCGATGCCGGCGCCGCGACAGCTACGGCTTCTGCTGGAATTCTTCCTTCGAAACATAGTTGAAGTCCTCGACCAGGACGTCCTGGACGACGTCGGCCTGCATCCGCTCGTTGACGCGCTGCTTGATGGCCGTCGTGAGGATGGAAAGGTCATAACGGGCGAGCTTCCTGAAATCGAGGCGGTCGTCGGCATAGATCCTGCGGAAGGCCTCGTCGACGACGAACGGCTCCGGCGGGACGTTGAGCTGGTGCATGATCCGCGCCTCAACGGTGTAGACGAAGCGCGCCACGATGTAGCCCTGCACGCTGCCGCCCTCGACCATTGGCACGCTCAGCGCCCGCGTCTTCTGGTATTGAAGGCCGTCGAGATATTCGTCCTTCGCCGGCAGCAGGCTGCCGTTTTCCTTCCAATAGGCCACGGCATAGCTCGTGCCCGCGGTGAGGATGCATACCCAGAGCCCGGCCAGCACGAGTCTGATCATTTTCCGTCCTGTGCTGTGCGGCCGGTATAGGTGCCATCCGACTCGGCTTCCTTGATCGCCTTGACGATGATGGCCGCGACCTCACGCACCGCATCGTAATGCATTTCGAGGATGGAACGGTTTCGCTCGAGCTTCTCGCGCAACCGCTGGATCTCCTCGGTGATCTCGACCTCGTTGCCGAGATGCATCCGTGCCCGCATCAAGCGGACGAATTCGAGCATGCTCCGGCTCTTCCGGGCACTGAAGTCGTCGAAATCGATCTTCTTGCCCGTCGAGAGCGCGACCGTCTCCTCCTCGACGATGTTCTCGAGCCGGCGGATCGCAGACAGCAGGCCACGCACCTCGTCCGATCTCGCCGCGTCGGTGCCGTCGTTCACCACGTCACCGCCGAGATTCGGCAGCAGCGCAGGCAAGAACGCATCGCCTTCTGCCGCTTCCAGCGTCATCGCCTCGGCGTCCACGACCGGCTGCTCCACCACCAGGACCGCCGCACCTTCTTGTGCTTGCATAGGAAATTCACCCCTCAACTTCTGTCACCCATTCCCGGATCATGATCCGGTCTTTTCCGTAACGCCGGGCCCCGCCGGTTGCGCAGCGGCGAGTTGCTTGGCAATGCCAATGCCCTTGCCCTTTGCCAGCTGAGCACCAAGCTGCTCCGCCAGCATCGACTTCCAGACGCCGCCGGCCGTGCCCTTGCCGAAGACTTCCTCCGACTCCTTCGGCAGCATCGTCTCGACGAAGGTCTGGAGAATGAACGCCTCGAACTTCCGGTACACCTCGCCGGATGCGGGCGCCTTGATCACCCGCACCGGCGGCCCGTTCACCACACCCGGCTGCTGCGCTTCGGCAGCCTGCG
Organism: Bradyrhizobium sp. MOS001; assembly: GCF_004634465.1. Classification (NCBI taxonomy): domain Bacteria; kingdom Pseudomonadati; phylum Pseudomonadota; class Alphaproteobacteria; order Hyphomicrobiales; family Nitrobacteraceae; genus Bradyrhizobium; species Bradyrhizobium sp. MOS001. The sequence continues at coordinate 35,439 of NZ_SPVJ01000037.1, read as the reverse complement.
CCGCGGATTGATCGGCAGTCGCCGCCTTGGCCTTGCCGACCTCCGCGTCCATGGTGGCGGCGAAATCGGCGTCCGATGATTTCAGTGCATCGAGCTTCGCGGTCGCCGCCCGCTGCGTCACGGGGTCGGCGGCATCGAGGACATCGAGAACGAGGTCGGGCGTCGCTGTCACGATCATGTCTTGTTCCGGCTGGCTGGCCGTGGCGTCCAGTCACGCACGGCGGGGCGTATTCCCGTCATCTCTTCGAGCGAGCGCGCCTCCGCGTCGCGAAGTTTGTCTGCGAGCGCGGCCTTCGCGACCTGCTCGAGCTGTTTCACACGGCGGGTGTCCGCGCGGACCTGGTCGAGCTGCTGCGACGCCTGCGCCTGGACCGCGCGCGCACCGGCGCTCGTCCTGTTCAGGCGCCGCGCGATTGAATCGCTCGACGAGCCCGCCGGCGGTTTGCCCTCGTTGAGGGTTCCTACCAGCCATTCCTGCTCGTCCTGCAAGCTGCGCTCCTGCTGCCGCAGATGCGCGAGCTGCCATTCGGACAGCCGGAGCTGAAGCTTCACGAGCGAGACCATCCGGCCGAGCTTGTCCGCGCGCGACGTCATGACCATCACTCCGCCAGCCACGACGAGACGCCGAGCATGAATTGCGTCAAGAGCTCGTCGCTGGTGAGGTAGAGCAGCAGGAAGCCGCCGAACAGCACGAAGGGCACCGAGATGAAATAGACCGGGATCGCCGGCGTCAGCTTGTTGATCAGGCCGACCGCGAGATTGACGATGACCGAATAGACGATGAAAGGGCTGGTGATCCGCAGCGTCAGCACGAACGCCTCGGACAGGCGGCTGACGAGCTGCTCGAGCGCCATGCTGCCGCCGATCCTGTTGCCGGGCTGCCAGACGTCGTAGGAGTTCATCAGCCCGCGCAGGACCTGCCAGTGCTGGTCGGTCATGAAGAACAATGTGGTGACGGCTGCCATGATCAGCGGCACCAGGGCCGGCGCCGGATCGGTGTCGCCGACCGGCGTTCCCGGGATGTTGCTCAGCCCGATCGCGCCCGCCATCACGGTCGCCATGGTCTGCAGCGCGAGGAAGAACACCCGCCCGCCAAGCCCGATGACGCTGCCGACCACAAGCTCGGAGCAGATCAGAAGCGCAAGCGTCAGCGGCGCGGCGTTGTCGGTGAGAGGTTTCAGGACCGAGATCAGGATCGGCGTCAGCGCAAACGTCGTGACGAGCGCGACGAACAGGCGAACCTGGGCCGGAACGTTGACGCTGGAATAGCCGGGCACGAGCATCAGGCAGGCGCCGATGCGGCAGAACACGATGAACGTGACCAGCACGCTGTCGGCGAGGCCGCTGATCACGATATGGCTCCCAGCGCCCTGATCTCGGCGCTGCGCGCGACCTCGACATGCGACAGGACCGGCAAGGTCGGGAACACCCGCTCCAGGATCATCCGGACATAGGGGCGGGCTTCCGGGGTGACCGCCAGAACCACGCTGGTGCCGTTCTCGGTGAATTTTCGGATCGCGGCGCTAGCTTCGGTTGCGAACTGCTCGATCAGGCGAGGATCGGCGTCGAATTCGAAGACTTCGCCCTTGGCGTCGCGCTTCAGGCTCTGGTGGAACGCCAGGTCCCAGCGATTGCCAAGGCGGACGACGTTCAGCACACCGTTGTCGGAAAGGTCGCCGCAGATCTGCTGGGCAAGTCGGGTCCGCACATGCTCCGCGACCTGCTCGGAGCGCCGCACATGGGGTGCGATCTCGGCAATGGCCTCCAGGATCAAATGGAGATTGCGGATCGACACGCGCTCGGCCAGCAGGATCTTCAGGATCGCCAGCAGGCCCGAATAGGAGATCTGCGACGGGCAGAGATCCTCGACCAGGCGCTTGTATTCGGGATCGAGACGGTCGAGCAGCCCGCGCATGTCCTTGTAGGACAGCAGCTGCGCGAGATTTGCCCTGAGCACTTCGCTTAAGTGCGTGAGCAGCACCGACAGGTTGTCGACCGGCTTGCAGCCCTGACGCTTGACCTCGTCGGTGAACGCCTCCGTCACCCACAGCGCCTTCATGCCGAAAGCGGGTTCGATCACCTCTTCGCCGGGCACGTCGGGCTTGCCGTCCTTGTCGACGAGCACCAGCACCTCGCCGAGCCGCAGCTCGCCATGGGCGATACGCGTGTCGTGGATCCGGATCTGGTATCCCTTGGGATCGATCGACAGATTGTCGCTGAGCTTGATCTCCGGAATGACGAAGCCGTATTGCTTGGCAAACTTCTTGCGGAGCTTGCTGACCCGGTGCCCAAGCTCGGTACGCGCGCCCAGCAAATGGACCGACAGATGGCCGCCGAGCGACACCTCGATCTCTGCGGTCTTGAGCGATTCCTTGACGGATTCCTTGGCATCGGCCTGGGCGCGCTCGTCGGCCTTGCGCGCATGCTCTTTCTTCTCCCGCGCCGCCTGCCGCCGCGGCAGCGAGTAGCCGACAAAGGCCATGGCACCGCCGAGCAGCACGAAGGGTGCCATCGGTAGCCCAGGCATCAAGGCGAGCACGAACATCATCAACGACGCCGCCGACACCGCGCGCGGGTAGCCACCGAGCTGCCTCAGCACGGCCTGCTCCGCCGACCCCCTGGTGCCGCCCTTGGAGACCAGGAGGCCCGCCGACAGCGACACGATCAGTGCCGGCATCTGCGTTACCAGACCGTCGCCGACGGAGAGTTTGGTGTAGACGTCGGCGGCGCGCGACAGCGTCAGCCCGTGATGCGTCACGCCGATGATGATGCCGCCGAAGATGTTGATCGCCGTGATGATCAGGCCGGCGATTGCGTCGCCGCGGACGAATTTCGAAGCACCGTCCATTGCGCCGAAGAACGCGCTTTCCTCTTCGAGCTCGCGGCGCCGGCGCTGGGCCTCCTTGTCGTCGATGAGGCCCGCGGAGAGGTCGGCGTCGATCGCCATCTGCTTGCCCGGGATGGCGTCCAGGGTGAAGCGGGCACCGACTTCGGCGATACGCGTTGCGCCCTTGGTGATCACGACGAAATTCACCGTCACCAGGATCGCGAAGATGATCAGACCGATGACGAAGTCGCCGCCCATGACGAACTTCGAGAAGCCGGCAACGACGTGACCCGCGGCTTGTTCGCCCTCCCCGCCCCGCGACAGGATCAGACGGGTGGTCGCAACGTTGAGCGCCAGCCGCAGGATCGTCGCGATCAGCAGCACGGTCGGGAAGGCGGAGAAATCGAGCGGCCGCTGGATCCACAGCGCGACCATCAGGATCAGCGCGGACAGCGCGATCGAGAAGGCGAGGCCGAGGTCGATCAGGATCGGCGGTATGGGCAGGAACAGGATCGTGAGCATGGCCACGATACCGCCCGCGAAAAAGGCGTCGGCCCCCAATCGTCGCGGGGTCGGCAGGCTAGCAGCTAATGTATCGGCCATGGGTCACCGGCAGAGGGTCCGCCCCGCAATCTGCCGTGCAAAGCTTACGCGAGGGTGGTGGCCGGGCTCTCGCGGATCAGAAGCCGTGCTCGATCCGCGAATAGACCATCTCGGTGAAGGTGGAGAGATGGGCACCGATGAAGGAGCCGGAAACGGCAACGACCAGGAGGATGACGATGATCTTCGGCACGAAGGTCAGCGTCACCTCCTGGACCTGGGTCAGCGCCTGGATCAGCGCAATGGCGGTGCCGACAAGCATCGCGGCGCCGACGGCGGGGCCGGAGGCGACGATGATGGTCCAGATCGCCGCCTGGACGATGTCGAGGGCGTCCCGCTCGTTCATGACTGGCTGATTGTAAGGCCGGGCCCGACCGCGACCTTCGTGCCGTTCTCGAGGGTTGCGATGGAGCCGTCGTTGTTGATGGAGATCGAAACGACCTTGCCGCTGAAGGTTGCGCCGGTCGCGTCGGTGAAGCTGACGGTCTTTCCGATCAGCCCGTTGGCCTGCGACAGCGACTGCGACGACAGCAGCGCATCCAGCTTCGAATTGGTCTGCATGGCCTGCTCGACCGTCGAGAGCTGGGCGAACTGACTCATGTACTGCGAGGTATCCATCGGATTGGTGGGATCCTGGTTCTTCATCTCGGCGACGAGGAGCTGAAGAAAGGTATTGTAGTCGACGGTGTTGCTCGCCGTGTTCTTTGTGGAACTGGTCGCGTTGGACTTGCTGGTGCTGTCGGTCGCGCTGTTGACGTTCATGTAGCCTCTCCGCTGTCAGGCAGCCTCGAATGGGATCTCGGTGGCGACGCCGGCCAGGCCGGCCAGGATTGCGTCCTCTACCGGGAACAGTCCCCGGATCCGCTTGAGCGCCTCGAAATAGCGGGTCGTGCGGACCAGCTCGTGGATCGTGGCGAGCCCGTCGAGCATCTCACGGCTCTCGCAAACCGCGAGCAGGGCCGCGTGATGCTCCCCGTAGAGCGCGACTGCGGCGCCGATATCCGTCGGGTTCATCAGCATGAGCTGGACGATGAAATAGAGCTGCCGCATCGCCGTAGTGGCGTCGGAAGCCTGCATGACCTGCCCTTCGAGCAGGAACATCACGTCGTTGACGAGCTCGACGGAGACCTTGCGGTCCACGCGCAGCACTGCGCCGTTGACGTAGATCCGCTCACCCGCCCGCAAGGATATTTTCATCAGAGCGCGTCTCGGATCAGGCGGTTGATTTCGATGAGCTGCATCACGTCGTTCGACTTCTCGTCGCGAAGCCGATCGGCTTCCTTGACGACCCACAGGCCGATCGAGATGATGTCGGCGCGCAGCTTTTCCGGGAGTGCGTTTTCCGGATGGGCGAGATCCTCGATGAAGATCGTCCACAGCCGCCGCACGTAGAGCAGGCTCTCGACCAGATCTTCGAAGCTGAAGCGCCCGCCCTGGACCCGCTCGAGCCGGTCGATGCCGAGACTGAGCGCCTGCCGCTCGCGGCCCCGCGCCTCAGAGGCGCTATCATCGACGACCGCTTCATAGGCTTCAAACGTCATTAGAACCACTCTGCGCAGGAGACCGAACAACAAGACAAAGTTACAGACCCCGGCTCAGAGATAGTTGATCAGGCTGATCTGCTGGAGCTGCGACGTCAGCGACAGCGCCGTCTTAATCTGGGTCTGCAGGGTGTTGACCCGGACCGAGGCCTCCGTCGGGTCGACGGCCTCCATCTTGACGATCTGATTGTTCAGAATGTCCTGCTGCGTCTTGAGCTTTTCGGTGGCGCCGGTGACCCGCTGCTGGACCGTGCCGACGCCGCCGCCGAGCGTAGCGAGGTCAGTGATGGCGTTACCGACGAGGCCGATGGCCTTGTCCACGACGACCTGGAACGTGTCCTGGCTCAGGTTCGCGTTCCCAAGATCCGCCATCATGGTGTAGGCCTCGGCGAGCCTACGGAAGCCGATCTGGTTGGCGCTAACGGACGTATCGGCGATCTCGGTCGTGGAGATACGGCTTTGCATGGTCTGGTCGGTGGCCGTTGACCAATTGGTGTTCCAGGCCGGGCTCGCGAACTCGGCATCGAAGGTGGTGTTGAGGAAGGTCTGCATTTGGGCCGGGGTAATGGTGCTCACGCTGGCCGAGGATTGCGAGAAGCCGAAGGTCGCAAGGAAATCGGCATCGACCTGGTTCTTGCTGGCCGAACCCGCGGTGTAAGCCGTGATCGGCGTGTTCTGCGTGTTGACCCCCGAGAAGAGATACGAGCCATTATAGGAGACGTTCAGCGCGCCGATCAGATCCTGGAGGTTGGCGGACGCAGGCGGCAGGATGATCCGCCCGCCGCCGTCGGTGCTACGGGCCGCGATCAGGTCCTTGAGGAAAGAGGTTGCGGTTGCGCCCAGCTGGGTGATCCGGTTCTGCGTCGTGTCCAGGCGCCCCGAGACGAGCCCGTTGGTATCGACGAGCTGATCGGCGAAGCTCAGGTCCGCCCGCAGGGTGATGTCGCTTCCCGTCGTGGCACCAAGCTCGAGGCCAACATCGGCGAAGCGGCCGGTGGTGGCTTCCTTCGAGGCCTTGGTCAGCGCGGCCTGATTGTTCGTGATCGAGGACCTCAACGACGAAGACAGCATCAAGGTCGAGATGTAGTTGGCGCTCATCATGACTTAATTCCCCACGGCAGCCAGCAGGCTCTGCAACATTTGGTCGACGGTCGAGATGATCTTCGACGACGCCGAATAGGTACGTTCGACCTGAAGCATCAAGGACATCTCGTCGTCCATGTTGACGCCGCTGACGTTCGACAGCGCCGCGGTGCTGCGATCGAGCAGCGTGTTCTGGTAGGTGGCGCTGTCGTCCGCGGCCTTGCGTTGGTTTTCGATCCAGCTCGTCGACGACGCCGCGAAGTCGATCAAGCTGCCGCTCGGCTTGCCTTGCGTGGTTGCATCGAACGGCTGCGACGCATCCATGTTGCCGATCAGCTGCTGCAGCCTGGTCGAGTAGCCGGCATTGCCGGTGGTGTTGTATCTGTAGGCGACGTTGCCGCTGATCGCGCCATCACGCAGCAGGTTGGGATTGCCGCCCTGGGCCGGGTCGACCGACGCGGCAACGCTGATCGAGCCGGCCAGGCCGACCGAGACGGTCGCGCTTGCGGGCATCGCGGGTGAGCCGGGATAGGTGAAGAGGCCGGGCCGGTCGGGCAGCGCGGCGCCGGACTGGTCGACCTCCTTGAAGGATTCGACAAGGCCGCGTGCGACCTCGTCGAGCTGGCTCTGATACGTGACCGTGGCGTTGTCGCGCAATTGGGCGAGGCCAGCGAGCTTGCCGGTCTTGATCGGCATCACGGAATTGGCGCCGGTGACCGGGACACCGTCGATATAGACAGCATTCCCGGTGGTCCCGGGCGTATAGATGTTGGTCGCCGCGAAGCTGACCGCGCGCGCCGTCTTGTCGAACAGCACGACACCGCTGTCGGTGTAGAGCGCCGCGTCGCCGTTGGCGCGCAGCGTCATCGAGACGCCGACCTCCTGCGACATCTTCGAGACGATGTTGTCGCGCTGGTCGAGATAATCGGTGACGTCGTCGCCGGCGATCGTCCCCTTCACGATCGCGGTGTTGACCTTATCGAACTGGGTCAGGAGCTGATTGATATTCCCGACCGAAGTCGCCATGTCGGCGTCCGCTCCCTGGCGCACCGTCTGCACGGTCTTGGTGGCCTGGTTGAGCGCGGTCGCCATGTCCTTGGCGGACGTGACCGCCGCCTGCGCCAGCGTGGTGTTGTCCGGAGCGTTGGCATATTGCTGGAGCGCCTGCTTCAGCTTGTTGAGCTGGGCGGCCGGCGACTGCCCAAGTTCGGGATCGTCCACAGTCGAGGCCGATATCTTCTGAAGACCGTCCAGGATCGCATTCTGCTTGGCGGACCCAGACGTCGCGATCAGGACGTTATTATAGAGACCCGAGCTGGCGGCGCGCTGGATCGCCGCCACATAGACGCCGGCCCCGGGGAGATTGTCCAGCACGGCGATCTTGCGCGAATAGCCGGCGGCGCTGGCACCGGCTATGTTGCGCGAGATCGTCGACGACTGGATACCCGACGCCATGAGCGACGCACGAGCGGAGTCGAGAGCGGCGGTAAGGGACATGATCTGCTCTTGCCCGGAATGAGCGCTTGAGGATTCAGCGCTTCAGGTTGACGACGACGTCGAGAAGATCGGCGCCGGTCTGGAACGATTTCGAATTCGCAGTGAAGCCGCGCTGCGCCTCGATCATCCCGGTGAGTTCGTCCGCGAGGTCGACGTTGGAGTCTTCCAGCGCGCCTGACTGGACAGTGCCGAGACCGCCGGTACCAGCATTCCCGGCCTGCGCGTTGCCGGAATTCATGTTGGTCGAATAGACGTTGCCGGGCTCCGGCGTCAGGTTGTCGGGGCTCGCGACGTCGGCGAGCATGATGGTGTAGAGCGTCAGCTGCTGACCGTTCTTGAGGATCGCCGTCACGAAGCCCGAATCGTCGACATCGACTTTGTCGATGGCCGATGGAACGCTGCCATTGACAGTCGCCTTGAAGCTGAAGTCGGTTCCGACCTGCGTCATGTTCGACAGGTCCAGGCTCATCGCCGCACCGCCGGGAACGGTGAGGGCGAGAGTCGTCGGGCTCGCCGCGGCCAGCGTGCCTTTGCCGGCTGCGGTCGTATCGAAGGTGAAAGTGGTGGCGGCGCCGACCGACGCACCTGTCGCGGAGTTGTAAGCCTGAAGCTGCCAGGTGTCAGAGCCGGCGGCCGTCGCCGTGTGGGACATGTAGACGTCGAGCGTAACGGCCTGGCCGATATTGTTGTAGGCCACGATCGAGCTCTTCGACGAATATGACGCCGGCCCGGGCGGACCGGCGATCACAGCCGCTTTCGGATCCAGATTGCCGGTCGTGAGCGTTCCCGCCGTCGACGGCACAGGCACTTGCGAAACCTGGGCAATGTTGACGATCTGCATGCCGGACAGGCTGTTCTGCGAGAAATTGGTCACCTTACCGGGCTGGCCCAGGAGGTAGTAGCCGGCCGCGTTGACCAGATTGCCCTGGGCGTCCGGCACGAACGAGCCGGCGCGCGTCAGATATTGCTGCGTGTTGGCGGCGTTCGACACCACGAAGAAGCCGTTGCCCTGCACGGCGAGGTCCGTGGTCGACGTGGTGAACTGCGTGTGTCCCGCGTCGCTGATGGCGTAGCGAACCGTCGTCTCGACGGCGCCGGAGTCGTAATTGCCCGAGCCGCTCTTCAGGATCAGTGACGAGAATTCCGTCGAAGCCCGCTTGTAACCGGTCGTGTTGACGTTCGCGATGTTGTCCGAAACCGTCGACAGCTTGTTGGACTGCGCGCTCATTCCGGAAACGCCGGTGCGCATAACACCATACAGGCTCATGAAGTAGGCTCCTTTGTCAGGTTGTATCTACAATGCGGGTTCTTGCTTGCGCGGAGCTGATGATTAGGATCCGTGCACAACTTTCAGGTTGTAGCGGTCACGTTGTCTTCGGCTGACAGAACGAGCGCGCCTTGTCGGTCCACGCGCCGAAGCCGCTGGAGACGAGATGCGCGACGATGTGACAGACGTAGCGCTTCTGCGCGGGCTGATTGTTGGGGCCTGCGTTGTAGCGCGCGACCGCCATGGTCCAGCTGCCCTCGCGCTGTTTCAGCTCTTTCAGGAAGCGAGCGGCGTATTCGACGTTCTTCGCGGGATCGAACATCGCGCGCACCGACGTGAACTTGTCGCCGTGATAATAATGGTTGATCTGCATGCAGCCGAGGTCGATCAGCTTGATGCCCTTGCTGCGCATCGTCTCGAAATTCGCGATCGCGTCGTTCATGTCCTTGGCGAACACGGTCTGGCCGTCGGCGCCGAGCGCGTAAGGATAGAGCGCACCGCGCCGCCCGGTCTCGGTGAGACCGACCGCATAGAGAATGCCGAGCGGAATGCCGTGCTGCTGGGACGCACGCGCCATCTCGCGCTCGCACGGGCGCGCGTTGTCGGTCGCCGCTGCCGCGGCGCCCGCGTTACAGATAAACAGGACCGCGACGAATCTGCGGGCCCACGTCCTGGTCATGACGCGTCTCCTGGTTGGACTGGCGCTCCTGCCGGGCCTGCTTGGCACCGCCGTCCGATTGCCCGGACGACGTGCCGGCGCCGCCGAACGTGCCTTGCGACTGCGACGATGGCTGTTGCTGGCCGGAGAGCTGCGGCTGCGGCTGGCCGGAGCCGCTCTGGAATCCGTCCAGCGAGCCGTGCTGCACGGGCGCGACGTCGGCGACATAGCCCGCCGACTGCATGAGATCGCGGATCGACTCGCGCTGCTGATCCAGCATCAGGCTGGTGTCCTTGCGCGCGGCTGCGAGGTGAACGGAAACCTCCGAGCCGACGAGGCGAAGGCGTACCGTGACGTTGCCGAGCGCCGGCGGTTCGAGATTGATCGTCAGGATCTTGAGCGGCTCAGGCGCATTGGTCTGCGACGTCGCGAGATCGGGGGCGGTGGACGCCGTCGGAGCCGGCGACTCCTTCAGCTCGGCGACGACTGCGTTGGCGACCTGCTGCGGAGCGCTGAACTGCGCCGGCGGCAGATGGGTCTCCTGCTGGACCACGGTGACCTTGGTCGCTTCGGGCAATGCGTCCCGCGCCGAGGCTTTGACGGCGCGTTCGACATTGGCCGTGACGGCCTCGAAGCCTTGCGTCGCGGGCATTGCCTTCGAGGACGAATCGCTGCCTTGCTGCGCGGCTGCCGCCGCCTGCGAAGGCGCGGCCTGCGAGCGCGTGCCCGTTGAAGCGGCAGCGGGCGGCGCGGGCTCGGCAGACGTGACCTTCGCGGTACCCTGGACCTCACGCTTCGTCGAGGCAGAGCGCTCGTCGCGCGCAGGCGCGTCCTTCTTGTCGCCCGCCGGCGATTGCAGCTGCGGCTTCACGGCCGGCACGGCGGCGAACTGCTGTTCGACGACCGCCGGAATGCTCGATCGGGCCGAAACATCGGTCTTCGCGCTGTGGTCGACCGGAGTTTGCGTCTCCGGCGATTTTTCAGTTTTCTCGTCGGACGATTTGCGAATGGGTTCGGGCTCGTCATCGGCATCGATGCGTTCCCGCACCGTCTTGTCCTTGTCGGTCGGGCGCGCGAGGTGTGTGCGCAACGATCCGGCCTTCGCGCTCGTGTTGCCGCCCTCGTCGTTGAGCGCCCGCTTCGCGAGATTCGAGACGGTGTGCAGCAGATCGTTGAACGACGAATCTGCCGGCGATTTCGCTCCGGCGGATTTGCCCGAGCGCGATGCGCCGCGCACGTTGAGGCTTTCGGCGAGACCCGAAAAGACCTGTCCGGAGGTTCCACTGAGCTTCGTCATGGGCGATCCCTGGTAAGGCGTTCGAGTTCGCCGAGCTGCTTCCGCGCGCGCGCAAGCGTCTCGGTCGACGCGGCGAGATCGAGACGCGCCGGCGTGACCGGAGGCTTGTCGGCGGCGGCGGTGGACCCGCCCGCGAACGGCTTGCGGACATCGAGTGCGAGCTGCAACGTCGCATTCAGCAACGGAACGTCGCGCTCGGGCAACTTCGAGCGGTCGAGGGCCTTCAACTCGGCGACACCGCCGTCATACTCGTCAGTGAGCGCCCGCGAGACGCCGCGGAAGAAATGCGCGCGCTCGCGATCCTCCGAAGCGTCGGCGCTGAGCGTCAGCGCACGCTCGCCTGCAAGCCGGGTCACCGCCAGCCGTCCATGCACCATCGCGGTGCGCGCGATCACGAGATAAAGCTTGAGGCGGCTCGCGCGGTCGATCTGCTCCAGCAGAGTGACGATCCGCGCAAAGCGGCGCTCGTCGAGAGCAATGCTCGATTGCGTCAGGCCGGAGGCGAAACGCTGCCAGAAGTCCCCGGCATAGACCGAGTTGCGGTAATGGCGGATATAGGCGAGCGTCAGGAACTCGAACTTGTCGAAATCCTCGGCCTGCCCGACCAGCAGGATCTCGCGCCGCAGTGCCGCCTCCTCCACCAGCGTGCCCGGCAACAGCAGCCGCGCGTCGTCCAGACGCTCGATCGCGAGCGATGCCTCGGCGCGCGCGAACAGCGCGCCCTGGACCAGCGCGACCTGTCCGCCCAGGCCCGTTGGCAGCGTGCGCGGCTTGACGTCCTTGAGCAGTTCGCGCGCTTCGTCCTGGCGGCCTTCGACATAGGCCAGCGCACCGTTGAACAGCCGCTCGTCGACGTTCAGCTTGTCGCGCGGCAGCTTTCGGACGACCTGCGGCCCGCCGCCGCTAAGCAAATAGATGATGACGGCCTGGCCGTTCTGCGCATTGCTCCACACGCCGGGATCGGCGGCGAGGAACTTTTCGCCGACCTGCCGGGTCAGCGCGATATGGCTGCCATGCGCAGCGGTGTCGCCACGGGCAATGCCATCCTGCACCGCCTGCAAGGTGCGCACGAGCTCATAGGGCTCGCCCGAGGTCGATGCCGGGGACGGTGCCGGATCGGCAAACGCGCATACCGTCGTGAACGGCAGCAGCAGCGCGGCGCGCAGGAGCGGCCTGATCAAGGGCGCTTCTCCCGGATCAGGATCTCGATCCGGCGGTTCTGAGCGGCAGCAGGATCATTCGTCAGTTTCGGCCGCCGATCGGCATAGCCTTCGACGTGCTCGATCCGCTGCGCATCGACGCCGGAGCGAACCAGCATGTAATAGGCCATCTGTGCGCGCGCTGTCGACAGCCGCCAATTGTCGTAGGTCTCCGACTTGTACGGCCGATTATCGGTGTGGCCGCGCACGATGATCACACCCTGGCGCTTCGTCACCAGGGGCCCGATCTTGTCGATCACGCGGATCAGTTCGGGCCGTGGCTCGGCCGAGCCGACCGCGAACATACCGAAGCTCGCATCGTCGGTCAGGCTGATCAGAAGGCCCTCCTCGACCTGACGCACCTCGGCCACCGGGCCCGCACCGGCCTTGATGTCCGACAGCGCATCCGCGATCGCGGACTGTAGCTGCTTGACGGTCGGCTGCTGGGTCTGTGCCGCATCGCGCGGATCGGAATTCTTTGCTTGATCGCCGGGGCGTGGCTGCGCGGCGGCATTGGCTTGAGCGCCAGCCTGGGCGCCCGGTTGCGGCGCATTCGCCTGAGCACTGCCATCGCGTTGAGCCTGCGAAGGCGCAGGCCCGGGCGGCAGCAGCGGCGACAGGCTTGCAGACGACGCGTCCGCGTTTGGAGCCACGCTACCGCCGGCATCGTCCTGCTTGGCACGTTGCGCCTGCGGCTCGCCCTGACCTGTCCCGGACGCATTGTCGCGCGCAGACGCGTTCGGCTTTGGCTCGCTGTCGACGAAGTGATCCGCATCCTTGGACGTCTGCGGCGTCAACTTCCAATAGCCGGGATCGAAGGGATCGCGGTAGGCATCGCCGCCCTTGAGGCCGTCCTCTTCGGCGGAGGTCAGCGCGCCGGCGCGGCGCTGGCCCGAGGACTGGTTCGCGCTGTTGGCGATCTCGGCAAGCGTCGCGTAGGGATCGCGAAACAGAACCTTCTCTTCGAAGGAGGCAGGCTTCTCCGCCGTCGGCGAGTCTCCGCGACGTTCTTCGTTCGGCCCGGCCGGCTGACGCTTGCCGTCCTGGCCTTCGAACTGCGTCGGCTCCTTCTTGCTGAGATCCTTGAGGCCCTTCGGAGCGGGTGCGTTCTCCGCGAGCTTGATCGGGTTGAAATAGCTCGCGACCACCTGCTTCTGGTCCTGGTTGAGCGCATTGAGCAGCCACATGACCAGAAAGAACGCCATCATCGCGGTCATGAAGTCCGCATACGCGATCTTCCAGACGCCACCGTGATGCGCCTCCTCGGCGAAGGCGCTGCGCCTGCGGATGATCACCAGCTCGTGCTTGACTTCTTCCATGGCGGACTACCGGCGCGCCTCGTTCAGACGTTCGCTCCACGCCGCAATCTGCGTCTCGATCACGGTCTGGTCTGCGACGACGCGGACCTCGAAAGTCTCGGCGGCTTCGTATTCAATCCCGGTTCGCCGGGCCGTCTGGAGCTGCGAGCGCACCAGATCGAGCAATTCGCCCGGGCCGGTGATCTTGAACACCGGCACCGGCGAATTGCCGGTCAGCGCTGCGATCTGCTCGACCAGCGATCCGATCGCCTTGTCACGGACGGCGTCGGCGAGGAAAGGCAGCAATATCCGCGCAACCGAGCTTGCGATGTTGGTTTCGATCTCGCGGCAGGCCGTCTCGAAGCCGCCCACGATCGTGGCCGCCTGCTGGTCGGACCATTTGGCCCGCTCCTCGCCGAGCCGGATCGCGCTGCGAACGCGCTCCTCGGCAACCCTGGCATCGCCTTCCGCGACACCGGCGGCGTGACCGCGACGATAGGCATCTTCGAGAAGATTGGCCGACGGAGCTTCCGCCTCGGGCGCCGGAAGCGGCGATTGAAGCGGCGGCTGCGATTGGACCTGACGCGGCGGCTGAGGCTGAGGCTCGCGCCGCACCTCCATCGGCCTTGTCAGCACATCCTGGATCTTGGGGGGCGGAGGCGGCGGCGGAGACTTGGCCCGCCCATTCGCGTCGAACTGCGTCAGGAGTTTTCCGATAGCCGCGTTCATGCTGCCTCCTCGCGTCGCATCCAGTCTTTAAGGATTGCTGCCGCCTGCATCTGATCGAGCCGGACGATCTGCTCCAGCCGCTTCTGCGGCGTCCGCTGCATCTTGCCTTCGAGATCCTCGACGAGGTTGAGCTCGGGGTCCTGACTGTCGGCCAATGCAAGCGCCGTGGCAGCTTCAAGCTCGGCGGCCTCGGCCGCCTCGGTCTGCTCCTGCGCTGCGCGATGCGTCAGAATGCCGTTGACCGCGGGGCGAAGGCCGAACCAGACCAGCATCGAGGCAACGGCCAGGATGGTGACCGCATTGATGACGCTGCCGAGCTGCTTGTTGATCATCTCGACGAAGCTGATCGGCGGCACCGGCGCCAGTTCGCGCGAGCCTTCGATGAAGTCGACGGCCGTCACCTGGATCTGGTCGCCCCGCTGCTTGTCCAGTCCGCCTGCCGTCGCCGCGAGCTGGCTGATCTCGGCGAGCTTGCTGTCGACGATCGCCTGATTGCTCTTGTCGCCGAGATCGGCGACGAGCCGCGCGCGGTTGACCAGCACGGCGATGAAGAGCTTCTTGACCAAATAGCCGTCGCTCACCGTCGTCGTCGTCTTGGACGACACCTCGAAATTGGTGACGTCCTCGCGGCGGGTCTTGTCCTCGCTGGAATTCTTCGTGCCGCCGGAATTCACCTGCTGGTCCGGCAGATTCTGCTGCACCGTGGTCGGCGTCGAACGGTCCGCATTCTGCGACGATTCCTTCTCGCGCACGTTCCGGACCGAACGCTCGGCGCGGCTCTCCGGGTCGTAGACCGTCTCGTTGGTCTGCCGCTTGTCGGTGGAGAGCTGCGGCGCGACGCTCACCTCGAAATTGTCCAGACCGAGATATGGCGTCAACGCCTTGCGGATGTTCTCCTGCACCATCCCGCCGACCGTCTTCTGGAGGCTCGCCATCTTGGTCGGCGCTGCGCTCGCCTCGTCCTCTTCGGCGAGCAGCATCGAACCATCGGCATCCAGCACCGTCACCTTGTCGCGGCTCATGCCGGGAATGGCCGCCGCGACGAGGTGGCGGATCGACTGCGCCGTGCGCGCCTCGATCGCGCCGTCGGTGCGCAGCACGACCGACGCCGACGGCGGCTGCTGCGTCGCCCGGAACGAGCCGCGCACCGGCATCACGATATGCACCCGCGCCGCCTTGACGCCCTTCATCAACTGCACGGTGCGCGCGATCTCGCCTTCCAGCGCCCGCAGCTTGGTGACTTCCTGCATGAACGAGGTCAGGCCGAGCGAGCCGATCTTGTCGAACAGCTCGTAGCCGGAATTGGCGCTGGTCGGCAGCCCCTTCTCGGCAAGCAGCATCCGCGCCTGCATGGTCTGGCTCGGGCGTACCGAGATGGCGTCGCCGGCCGTATTGACGTCGAATGTGATATTCTGCTCGCGCAGCGCGGCGCCGATGCGCGTCACGTCTTCGCGATTCAGGCCCGTATAGAGCGTTTCGAACTCAGGCCGGCTCAGATAATAGGCGCCGCCGACGACGGTGACGAGAACGGCAAAGCCGATCAGTCCCAAGGCCATCAGGCGCCGCGGCCCAAGCTCCAGCAGATTGTTGAGCAGTTGCTGTACCTGCGCACGACTGAGCAGCATGTGACCTCGTACCAATGCGAACGTATGGGACACTCCGCTGCCAACCTTGTCTGAAGGTTGCGCGAGGAGGCGAATGTGTCGGTTCGCGGGCGAGGCGTTGCAATTTTACAAGAATCCTGGACGACGCGATCAACTCAGCAGCAACAAGCAGGCGCACGAGCGCATGGCAGCGCAATCGGCTGCGGCGTGTTGCATGACGTCTGGCGTCCGAAGAACTTCCATTACGGGCACATCTTGTGCCGCCACACCCGCCGGTCATGGCAGGGACCGTGCTCCCGGGGGAGCACGGTTGTTTCCAAAGCCGAAGCTTACTTGAACAGCGACAGGATGCTCTGGCTGTTCTGGTTGGCGATCGAGAGCGCCTGAACGCCGAGCTGCTGCTGGGTCTGAAGGGCCTGGAGGCGGGTCGATTCCGCATTCATGTCGGCGTCGACGAGCTGACCGACACCGCGATCCACCGAGTCCATCAGGGTCTTGACGAACTCTGTGTTGGTCGAGATGCGGTTCTTGACGGCGCCGAGGTCGGCGGCGGCCGAGGACACCGAGTTGATCGCAGTGGTGAGCTGCGTGATGTAGCCATCGAGCGTGGTCTGGTCAGCCGTCGAGTCGGTCAGCGCGGAGATGTTGATCGTGTTGACCGACGCCGGGCCGCTCACCTTGTCCAGGATACCGGTCTGGGTCGCGGTATAGAGCGAGTAGTTGGCAATCGTCAGGGTGATGGACCCGATCGTCGGCGTGCCGCCGACGCGCGAGAACGACGACACCAGGTTGAAGGTCGCCGGGGTGGCGGCGGTCGTGCTCAGCCAGTTCACGCCGTTGAAGGTTGCCGCATCGGCGGTACCCTTCATCTGCTGCTGGATCTGGGTGATGTCGGCCTGGATCTTGGTGCGGTCGATACCAGCGGTCTTGGCTTCGACCAGCAGCGCCTGCAGCTTGGTCAGGCCGCCGGTCTTGTCGCCGACAACCGCGGTCAGAGCGGTGTATTCGGTGTCGACGGTCGCAGCCGACAGACCGAGCGAGTCGGAGACGGCGGAGAGCGCGGCGTTGTCGGCGCGCATCGACGTCGCGATCGACCAGTAGGCGGCGTTGTCGGAAGCGGTGGCCACGCGCTGGCCGGTCGAGATCCGGTTCTGCGTGGTCGCGAGCTGCGAGCTGACGCTCCGGAGTGTCTGGAGCGCGGTCATTGCAGCGGAGTTGGTAAGCAGGCTCGAGGCCATTCTTGACGTCCCTTTGAAACGGATTGAATTGATTTTGGGGACATACCGGGCTTGCACCGGTACGGCGGGGCGGCATCATGCCTTTGGGCGGCCGAAGAGCGGGCCCAACCTGTCGTAGCGGCGACGATAGCGCGCGAAGTTTGTGCGAGGCTTGTGGCGACGTGGCTGGACCGCAACACGGTGAGCCAGGAGGTCACGACGCGTGACGAGCGTACGCCAAATGAAAAGGCCGCGCTTCGCGAGAAGCGCGGCCTTCCCGGATGGTTTTGAGGCTTAGCCGCGGAACAGCGACAGGATGCTCTGGCTGTTCTGGTTGGCGATCGAGAGCGCCTGAACGCCGAGCTGCTGCTGGGTCTGCAGGGCCTGAAGGCGGGTCGATTCCGCATTCATGTCGGCGTCGACGAGCTGACCAACACCGCGGTCCACCGAGTCCATCAGGGTCTTGACGAATTCCGTGTTGGTCGAGATGCGGTTCTTGACGGCGCCGAGGTCGGCGGCGGCCGAGGCCACCGAGTTGATCCCGGCCGTGACCTGCGCGATGTAGCCATCGAGCGTGGTCATGTCAGCCGTCGAGTCGGTCAGCGCCGCGATGCTGATCGTGTCGATCGATGCAGCGCCGCTCACCTTGTCCAGGATGCCGCCCTGGGTCGCGGTGTAGAGCGAGTAGTTGGCGATCGTCAGGGTGATGGACCCGATCGTCGGCGTGCCGCCGACGCGCGAGAACGACGACACCAGGTTGAAGGTCGCCGGCGTGGTCGCGGTCGTGCTCAGCCAGTTCACGCCGTTGAAGGTCGCCGCATTGGCGGTACCCTTCATCTGCTGCTGGATCT
Organism: Bradyrhizobium sp. MOS001; assembly: GCF_004634465.1. Taxonomy (NCBI): domain Bacteria; kingdom Pseudomonadati; phylum Pseudomonadota; class Alphaproteobacteria; order Hyphomicrobiales; family Nitrobacteraceae; genus Bradyrhizobium; species Bradyrhizobium sp. MOS001. The sequence goes on along the minus strand of NZ_SPVJ01000037.1, from coordinate 17,771 downwards.
GGGTGATGTCGGCCTGGATCTTGGTGCGGTCGATACCAGCGGTCTTGGCTTCGACCAGCAGCGCCTGGAGCTTGGTCAGGCCGCCGGTCTTGTCGCCGACAACCGCGGTCAGAGCGGTGTATTCGGTGTCGACGGTCGCAGCCGACAGACCGAGCGAGTCGGAGACGGCGGAGAGCGCGGCGTTGTCGGCGCGCATCGACGTCGCGATCGACCAGTAGGCGGCGTTGTCGGAAGCAGTGGCCACGCGCTGGCCGGTCGAGATCCGGTTCTGCGTGGTCGCGAGCTGCGAGCTGACATTGCGGAGGGTCTGCAGCGCAGTCATTGCAGACGAGTTGGTGAGCAGACTTGAACCCATTTTTGATGTCCCTTTGAAGATTGAACTGTTTTTGGGGACATACCGGGCTTGCACCGGTACGACAGGGCGGCGTCATGCCTTTGGGCGGCGAAAAAGCAGGCCCAACCTGTCGTAGCGGCGACGATAGCGCGCGAAGCTTGTGCGAGGCTTGTGGCTCTGTGCCCGGACTGCAACAGGGCAGCCGAATTTGCGGCGTGCGCGCGGCAACACACCAAACGAAAGGGCCGCGCTTCGCGAGAAGCGCGGCCCTCCCCAGATGGTCTAAGGCTTAGCGGAACAGCGACAGGATGCTCTGGCTGCTGTTGTTGGCGATCGAGAGCGCCTGCACGCCGAGCTGCTGCTGGACCTGGAGGGCCGCCAGGCGGGTGGACTCCTGGTTCATGTCGGCGTCGACGAGCTGGCCGATACCGCGATCGACCGAGTCCATCAGCGACTTCACGAAGTCCGTGTTGGTCGAGATACGGGTCTTGACGGCGCCGAGGTCGGCGGCGGCCGAAGCCACCGAGTTGATCGCAGCGGTGACCTGCGTGATATAGCCGTCGAGCGTGGTCTGGTCAGCCGCGGAGTCGGTCAGCGCGGAGATGCTGAGCGTGTCGATCGACGCCGCGCCGCTCACCTTGTCCAGGAAGCCGCCCTGGGTCGCGGTGTAGAGCGAGTAGTTGGCGGTGGTCAGGGTGATCGAGCCCGTGGTCGGCGTGCTGCCGACGCGGGAGAACGACGACACCAGGTTCACGGTCGCCGGGGTGGTGGCGGTCGTGCTCAGCCAGTTCACGCCGTTGAAGGTCGCCGCATTGGCTGTCGCCTTCATCTGCTGCTGGATCTGGGTGACGTCCGCCTGGATCTTGGTGCGGTCGATACCAGCGGTCTTGGCTTCGACCAGCAGCGCCTGCAGCTTGGTCAGGCCGGAGTCCTTGTTGCCGATAACCGTGGTCAGAGCGGTATATTCGGTGTCGACCGTCGCAGCCGACAGACCCAGCGAGTCGGAGACGGCGGAGAGCGCGGCGTTGTCGGCGCGCATCGACGTCGCGATCGACCAGTAGGCGGCGTTGTCGGAGGCGGTGGCCACGCGCTGGCCGGTCGAGATCCGGTTCTGCGTGGTGGAGAGTTGCGAGCTGACAGACCGCAGGGTCTGGAGCGCGGTCATGGCGGTCGAGTTCGTAAGCAGGCTTGACATTGCGAATGTCCCTTTGATGTACGCGTTACATTTTCACGAGGGGACATACCGGGCTTTCACCGGTACGGAGGGGCGGCATCATGCCTTTGGACTGATGTGGGTGGGGTCCAACCCGCCGTGCCGCATTGCTAGCACGTCGAATCTTGCGCCGAGATTAAGATCGGCTTGAATTTCGCTGTAATATCATATAGTTAACATTACCCTCTGCTAACCATAGACCGGCACTTTTCGCTAACCATAACCGGCCGGCGATCGCGGTAGCTACGAGAACGACCGCACCAGTCCGGAGGCCAGCAGGTTCCAGCCGTCGATCAACACGAAGAACAGCATCTTGAACGGCAGCGCGATGATCGTCGGGGGCATCATCATCATGCCCATCGACATGGTCAGCGTCGCCACGATCATGTCGATGACGAGGAACGGCAGGATGATGAGGAAGCCGATCTCGAACGAGCGCCTGAGCTCGGAGATCATGAAGGCCGGAATGATGACGCGCATGTCGATGCGCTTGTCGTCGAACTTCTTGCGAAAGCTCTCCGCGGCGAGTGCCTCGAAGGTCTGGAGATCCTTGTCACGGACATGGGCCAGCATGAACTCGCGGAACGGATCGGTGATCTTCAGATAGGCCTCTTCCTCCGAGATCTCGTTCTTCATCAGCGGCTGGACGCCGGTTTCCCAGGCGCGGTCGAAGGTCGGCGCCATCACGTAGAAGGTCATGAACAGTGCGAGGCTGATCAGCACCAGATTGGCCGGCGTGGTCTGAAGGCCGAGACCGGAGCGCAGGAACGACAGCGCCACCGCAAATCGCGTGAAGCTCGTCACCATGATCAGCAGCCCCGGCGCCACCGACATCACCGTGATCACCGCCATCAACTGGATGATGCGGCCGCTGGTCGAGCCGTTGCCCGGCGGCAGCAGCGAGTTGAGGTCCGGAATCTGGGCCAGCGCCACCTCGGGCAGCACGACCAGAACCAACGCGAGCAGCAGGACTCTCACTCTCACTGAATCACCAAGGTCTCAATGATCAATTCGCGGATCTTGCCCGACGAGCGGATATTGGCGCGCTCTGTCAGGTCGTCGCGCAGATGCTGAAGCCCGCGCGATCCCTCGAACTGGCCAACCGATGCCGACCGCAGATAGGTCACGATGTCCTCGCTGATATGGGCGGCCAGGATGCCGGCATCCTCGTCGCTCATGCTATCGGTCACCATGGAGGCTTCGACACGGGCCCAGTTGTTGGCCGGCGCGGCGAGATTGGTCACGATCGGGGACAGCTTTCTCAGCCGTGCGCTGCCGGCGTAGCTCGTGGCAAGGGGCGGCGGCGTGGCGGTCTTCTTTGCGTCGGCGACGCGCTCCGCGGCCGCGAACAGATGTAGGCCTGCAACCGCGCCCGCACCGATCGCGATCAGGGTCAGCACCACAATGGCCGCAATCAGGCGCATCACGTCCCCTGCCCTCGCGGCGCGGCGCGGTCGGCGCGATTCTCAGAATGGTGCCACGGCGTCATAGATCCGATGTCCCCATCCAGGCTGCTGCACGTCAGACAGATTTCCGCGACCGCCATAGGCCACGCGTGCCTCGGCGATCTTCTCGTAGGAGATCGTGTTGGTGCGCGAGATATCGCGCGGACGCACGATGCCGCCGACGTTGAGCACGCGCATCTCGGTATTGACCTTGAACTCCTGCGAGCCGCTGATCATCATATTGCCGTTGGGCAACACGTCGGTGACGATGGCGGCAATCGACAGCTTGATGTCTTCGGTACGATCGATCTGACCGTTCCCCTTGATCTGGGTGTTGGTGTTCAGATTGGCGCTGGTCGAGCCCTTGTCCTGCCATCCGGCGACGTCCATCAGCCAATCCAGCCCGAACTTGATTTGCGAATCGCGCGAACGATCGGTCTTGTTGTCGAGCTTGGCCTTGTCCTGCATCGAGATGATGACGGTCACGACGTCGCCGGTGCGCCGGGCACGGGGATCGCGATAGAGATCCGTGCCGTCGTCCCAGGTCGAGCGATAGCTGACGGGCGTACGCATGCGGGGCGTCACCGGAATCGGATCGGCCTGTGTCCTCAGGCCGGTGCCGACCGGCGACAGTCGCGGACCGGTCAGCACTTCCGCGGGATCGCCGATGCACCCGGTCAGCATCAGGAGCAGCAGGATGAGGATCAGATTCTTCATCTATTTGGTCTTTCCGTCATCCACGCGACGCATTCCGCCGAGCAGATCGGCAAGGTGCGCCGCGCGTGCCGTCTCCATCTCGTTGAAGATCGCGCTCGAGCTCCTCGGACTGAGTTTTGCAAGCACGGCGGCGGCGGTCTCGTCCGCCATCCCGGCGATCTGGGTCGCCGCGGCATCCGGCTTCATGCGCGAATAGATCTCGACGACGCTCGCTTCGGCCTTCTTCAGGAAGTCGTCACGCAGCGCCATCCACTTCTCGTATTCGGCGCGCTTGGCCTCGACCTCGGCGATCCGCTCCCGGAGCTGGGTCTCGGCCTTCTCCAGCTCCCTGAGCTGCCAGGCCAACCGTGCATCGACGGCGGGATCGGCGACATTGCTGCAGAACAGGGCGACCTCATTGTCCGCAGGTACCGCAGCCTGTGCCGGTGCGGGCTTCGGCGGCGCCGTGACGCTGCCCGGCTTGGCCGGGCGCACGGGCGCGACTGCGGGCGCCGGCGCAGGCTTCTCGGGAGCCGGCACGGCCCCCGTGATCGCAGGTCCGGAATCTTCGGCGGCCCACGCCGTCGCCCGGAACAACGCATTGTCGCCCGGTATCGACGAGGCCGCCGGATACGGCTTCTGCGGTCCGGCCGCGCGTGCACGCGCGAAGGACAGCAGGTTGAGCGGCTTCGACGGCTTGGCCTCATCCAGCGCCAGAACGGGCGAAGCGCATCCGAACGCGCAGGCCGCGACCAGGAGGAGGAGTTTGGCTTTGTGATCCAGTTTCAGCATCGGGCCGCGTGCGATTCTCGGTCGAGACCTGAGCATTGAGCGACCAAGCTTGCACGACGCTTGTGCATCATTGCACGATGACGTCGGCCTGGAGCGCGCCGGCCGTTTTGATCGCCTGGAGGATCGCGATGATGCCCGACGGCTTCAGGCCGATCTGGTTCAGCCCGCGCACCAGGCGCTGGAGGTCGACGCCGCTCAGGATCGCCACCTGCGATCCGGCCTCGTTGGCCTCGACCACGGTCTGGGGAACGACCACGGTCTGCCCTCGCGAGAACGGCGCCGGCTGCGACACCACGGGAAGCTCGGTGACACGAACCGTCAGGTTGCCATGCGTCACGGCGACGGTCGATATGCGCACGTCGCGCCCGATCACCACCGTACCGGTCCGCTCGTTGATCACCACGCGCGCCGGCGTGTCCGGCTCGACCGTCAGCTCGCCGATTTCGGCGAGGAAGCGGACGGGGCCGATATGGCGCGGCTTCGACAGCACGATGGTGCGGTAGTCGCGCTCGAAGGCGATCTGCGCGCGGTAGCGGCCACCGGCGTAACCGTTGATGGCGTCGAGAATGCGTGTCGCGGTGACGAAATCAGGGTTCTTGAGCTCCAGCACCAGGAACTCCATCTCGTGGAGGCTTCCCTGCACCTCGCGCTCGACCAGCGCACCGTTCGGGATGCGGCCCGCCGTCGGCGTGCCCTGGCTGACGTTCTGCGCCTGCCCTCCCACACTGTAACCGGCGACCGTGACCGCGCCTTGCGCCACCGCATAGACCGCGCCGTCCGCCGCCCGCAGCGACGTCATCACCAGCGTGCCGCCGAGCAGCGAGGTCGCATCGCCGAGCGACGATACGGTCACGTCCATGCGCTCACCCGCCCCGATCGAGGGCGCCAAATCCGCGGTCACCATGACGGCTGCGACGTTGCGTGTGCGCAGCGTCGTCGGACGCGGGGGATTGTTGGTGCTCGTGGTCTCGTTCCTGACGTTGATGCCCATATTCTCGAGCATCGATTGCAGGGACTGCTCCGTGAACGGAGCGTTGCGGAGCGTGTCGCCGGTGCCGTTCAAGCCGATGACGAGGCCGTAACCGACGATCTGGTTTTCGCGCAATCCCTTGATGTCCGCGATGTCCTTGATGCGGACGGCCGCCTGGGCGCTGGCGGCGGAAACGAGCAGGACGAGCGCAAGCAGGAATCTGGTCATGATCCATCCACGACCTTGACGGTGCCGTCCGGCTGGACGACGCCTCTGATGATCACGCCGGTGTCGGTGTTTCGTACCGGGATGAGCGCGCCGGTCGCACCCGACTGCATCGCCGCGCCGTAAGTGACGATCGACAGGCCGCTGTCTTCCACCACGACCTTGACCATGGCGCCGCGGGCGATCGTCCAGGGATCCTCCACCGAATTGGTCGGAATCGGCTGGCCCGGCAGCAGCGCGCGCCGCGCCATGCGTCCGACCAGGATCTGGCGTCCTTCGATGAACATGGCAACGCCGAGCACATTCGGCGCGAAGGCGCGTTCCGTGATCATGTCGTCCCGGATCAGCTCGCCGGCGCGGATCGACACGGCCGGCACGGGAAGCCGCTTCTCCTCGGCCGCGGCGACGCGCGCCAAGACGAGAACCAGCAGCACGGCGGCCAACCCGCGCACCATCAAGCCCACCCTGTTCGACATCGAGAACACCGGAACTAGCGCATGCCCTTCGAGACCGTCTGGGCCATTTCATCCGAGGCCTGGATGACCTTGGCGTTCATTTCATAGGCGCGCTGCGCCGAGATCAACTCGGTGATTTCCTTGACCGGGTCGACGTTCGAGGCTTCGAGATATTGCTGATTGATCTTGCCGTATCCGGAATCGCCCGGCAGCCCGACAACCGGCGTGCCGGACGCCGTGGTCTCGCGATAGAGGTTGCTGCCGAGCGGCTCGAGGCCCGCTTCGTTGGCGAAATTGGCGAGGTTGAGCTGGCCGATCTGCCGCGGGTTCACTTCCGTATCCAGCTTGGCAAACACCTGTCCGGTCTGGTTGACGACGACCTGAACCGTTCCCTGCGGTATCGTGATTGCGGGATCCAGCAGATAGCCGTCGGTGGTGACGAGCTGGCCGTTGGCGTTGGGGCTGAACGAGCCGGCGCGAGTGTATTGCACCTCGTTGTTCGGGCCGAGCACCTGAAACCAGCCGCGACCGTTGATCGCGAGGTCGTAGGGGTTGCCGGTCTGCGTGAGCGCGCCCTGGATGTGCAGCTTGCGGATGGCCGTCGACTTGACGCCGAGGCCGAGATTGGAGCCTTCCGGGATGGGCGAGGAGCCATTGACGTTCGCGACGCCCTGCATGCGGTCCATCTGGTAGAACAGATCGGTGAATTCCGCTCGCGCACGCTTGTACGACGTCGAATTGATGTTGGCGATGTTGTTCGCGATGACTTCGATGTTGGTCTGCTGGGCGTTCATGCCCGTGGCCGCAATGGCGAGCGATTTCACAGCTTCATTCCCTCAGATCAAATCGACATCCGGACGACTTCTTGGTAGGCCTGCACGACCTTGTCGCGAACCGCGACCGCGGTCTGCAAGGCCTGCTCGGCCGACATCAGCGCCTCCACGACCTTCCGGGTCGATTCCTTGCCCTGCATCGCCGAGATCGACGCCGCTTCGCCCGCCTTCAGCGTCCCGATCGCGTCCGTCGTCACCTGCTTCATCACCGATTCGAATCCGACATCGTCGGTGGACTGAATGGCGGTCGGCGCCGCCGGCGCGATGGCCTGCGTCTCGGTCGCGCGGCTCGCCGCTTGCCCGGCGGAACTCGCGGTGGATGAAATTGCCTCAAGCATTGTCAGCTCCTCAGCAGGTCGATGGTCATGCCCAGCATCGACCGCACCTGTTTCACGACCTGGAGATTGGCTTCATAGGACCGGTTGACTTCCCGCATGTCGGCCATCTCGATCATCATGTTGACGTTCGGCAGCTTGACGTAACCGGCCTTGTCGGCGGCGGGATGTCCCGGCTCGTACTCCACGCGGTACGGCGTGGTGTCGACCCCGATCTCCTTGACCTTCGCAAGCTGCGCGCCCGAGGCGCGGTCCATGGCGGCATCGAAGGTGATGGTCTTGCGCTGATACGGATCGGCGCCGGCCGTGCGTCCCGTCGAGGTCGCATTGGCAAGGTTTTCCGAAACGATGCGCATGCGGGTCGACTGCGCTTCGAGCCCGGAGCTCGCGACCGTCAATGACGCTTGCAGTGAGTCCAGCACGTCAATTCACCTCAGCTCTTCGCGCTCGACAGCAGCATGCGGTGGAACGACCGCACGACCGCCGAGTTCATCGAGTAGTCGCGACTGACGTCGCTGCCCTTGATCATTTCCTGCTCGAGGCTGACGGAGTTGCCGGAATGAACCACTTCCCAGCTGTCCTTCTTCGCGGTCTTCCGCGTATCGGTCTCGGCCGCGGACAATTGCATGTGCGAGGGCGACGTCGTCGCGAGCCTGACCGGCGTGGCGTCGAGCACCTTGTTGAAGGGCTCGACGTCGCGCGCCTTGAAGCCCGGCGTATTGGCGTTGGCGACGTTGGTCGCAATGGTCGACTGGCGAAGCTCGAGGTACCGCGCCTGCGACGATGCGAGTTCGAAGAGATAAAGCGGTCCCACGACGGCCCCATGCTGATTTCTTAAGATTAAGTTTAGGGCCGCAAGCTTTCGTCAAGCTGATGCAGCCGACGCTATGCTCGGAAATCTACTGAACCTTCTCGGTCCGCGGCGCCTGCTTGGACTGCAGGAAGTAGATGATCTCGGCGACCGGCCGGAAGAATTCCGCCGGAATCACCTGGTCGACCTGAACCGCCTCATAGAGCGCGCGCGCCAGCGCCTTGTTCTCGATCACCGGGATCCGGTTCTGCTCCGCGACTTCGCGGATCTTGAGCGCGATCACGTCCATGCCCTTGGCGACCACCATGGGCGCTGCGTTTTCCTCGCGCTTGTAGCGCAGGGCGATCGCGAAGTGCGTCGGGTTGGCGATCACCAGCGTCGCACGCGAGGCGGACGCGATCATGCGTTGGCGCGAGCGGTCGCGCGCCAGCGAGCGCAGGCGCGCCTTGATCAGTGGATCGCCCTCCGCCTGCTTGTGCTCGTCCTTGATCTCCTGCTTGGTCATGCGCAGCTCGCGCCGCCAGTGGAAGCGCGCCCAGGCGAGATCGATCGCGACCAGGACGATGGTGGCGATGCAGATCGCCGAGACGATCCGCATCGCGATGTTGAGAATCATCTCCGGCAGCGCGACCGGATCCGTATACATCGCCTCGAACGCCCTGGCTTCGGACGAGCGCAGCACGAACACGACGACGACCGTCACCGAGACGAGCTTGAACAGCGACTTGGCGAATTCGACGAGGCCCTGCGTTCCGAACAGCCGGCTCCAGCCGCTGATCGGGGAGATTCGCGACAGCTGCGGCTTGATCCGCTCCAGCACCAGGCGCGGCGCATTCTGCAGCAACGATGCGGCGAGGCCGAACACCGCCAGGGTGACGACCAGCGGCACCAGGAATCGCAACGCCTCGAGGCCCACCACCGTGAGCAGGTTGCGCGCGTCCGCGCCGTTGCTGAGAGGGAAGCCTTCGGGATCGTCAAGCAGGCTCTTCAGCGTCGGCGTCAATTGCTGTACGCCCTGGCCGATCAGGAACGCCTGGATCACCATCAGCGCGGCCATCGAGGCAAAGATAGAAGCCTCCCGAGAGACCGGGATTTTGCCCTGTTCGAGCGAATCGCGGACTTTTTTCTCGGTCGGCTCTTCTGTCTTGCTCTCCTGATCGGATGTTTCTGCCATGCCCGTTCAGCGGTCAGCGGAAGACCAGCTCATCCTCCTGCTCGGGGTTGAGCTCGATTTCGCCCTTTTCCGCCAGGTCGAGTGCAAGGTCGGTGATGACGCGGCGCGCCTCCAGCACGTCGCGCTGGTTCGACGGCTCGCCGATGGCGAGTTCGTGCTCGACGACGCGGCGGACACGCGAGGCAACCGAGGACAGGATGAGTTCGCGAAAATGCTTGTCGGTGCCCTTCAGCGCGATAACGATGCGATCGGTCGGCACCTGGTCGAAGATCATGGTGCGCGCCTTCGGGGTCAAATTGACCACGTCGTCGAAGGTGAACAGCAATTCCTTCAGAACTTCGGCCGACTTCGGACGCTTCTCCGACAAGCTCTTCAGCATGTCCTCGATATGGCCGCGCTCCATCTTGTTGATGATGTCCGCAACGCGCGCGTAGGTGTCGGCGCCGAGGTTGCGAGCGAAATTGAGCGTCAGGTCCTCGTGCAAGGTCTTCTCGAGGACTTTCATGGCGTCGTCGACGATCGGCTTGAGGCTGAGGACGCGCCGCATCAGTTCATTGCGCAGGCTCGACGGCAGCTGGCTCATCACCTTGGCGGCGCAGGACGGCTTGACCTTGGACAGGATCAGCGCCGCGGTTTGCGGATGCTCCTTGGAGAGGTACGTCGCCAGCGAGTTTTCCGACACCGACGAGACGCGGTCCCACACCGACCGGCTCGAATTGCCGAGCAGGTCCGACATGATTGCCGAGACCTGGTCGGCCGGCAGCACATCGCCGAGCACGGCTTCGAGACCGCCGATGGTGCCGAGAATGTTGGCGCCCATCGAGAATTGCTGGGCGAACTCCTCGACGATCGACTCGAGCTCCTGCGCGGTGATCGGCCGCAGCTCGGCCGCGGCCTTGGTGACGATGCGAATATCCTGCGGCTCGAACTGCGAGAGCACGCTCGCGGCCGCCTGCCGGCCCATGGCCAGCAGGAGTGCCGCGACCTTTTCCGTTCCGCCCAGCGTGGCAACGCCTCGCTGCTTGATAGGAGCGACGCCGACCTGTGCCGCCATGATCAGGTATCACCCTGCCCCAGCGGTCCGACGATCTCGGTGAGCGAGACGCCGAAGCGGGAATTGTCCTCTTCGACGACAACCACTTCGCCGCGGGCAACGACGCGGCCGTTGACCACGACGTCGACGGGCTCGCCGACGCGGTGATCGAGCGGAACCACCGCGCCGCGGCCGAGTTTCATCAGATTCGCGACGGGAATGGTCGCTGATCCCAGCACCACCTGCATCGTGACAGGAATGCGCAGGATGGCATCGACATTGGCGAATTTGCCGGTTTCCTCCGCCGTGCGCGCGGCGATCTCCGCCAGCCGCTCCAGCGGAGACGCATCGGTCTCTCCCGATGCCGATGCAGACTCATATTCGAAAGATTGCGCCATTTGGTATCGCCTCTTGGTATTTCCGCTCCCGGAGCGCCGCGACGGTCCGATCGCACGTGTTCTGCAAGTCCTGAATTCAATGCTTGTTCGCCTCGGCGCCGCTCACGGTTGAGGCCGGTTGGAGCCCGCTCCGCGCGTCGAGCGCCGCGATCGCCTCGTGGGCCTGATCTATCTTCGTGCTCAGCACATTGGCGAGCCGGCCGAGATTTGCGGTGGAATCATGCGCGGCGGTGATGACGGTGTCGAAGGCGCCCGCCGTCTCGTGGACGATGGTCGAGAACTCGCCCTGGTAACTGCGCAGCCGCGCCAGTTCGCGGTGCATCCGGGTCACCCTCATGCTGGTGAAGGCCAGCGCGATCAGCAGCACGGCATCAACGAGATAGGATATCATCGACGAACTCCCGCTTCTGATCGACGGGATCCGCCACCTGCATGGCGTAATAGCCATCGAGCTGGCCGATCTGACACCAGAACAGCACCTGGTTGTTGCTCTCGAGCCGGGCCAGCGTGCGCGGCGTGGCCTCGAGCTCCAGAACCTGCCCCACCTTGAATTGCACGACGTCCTCGAGGGAAATCATCTTCTCGTCGAGCACCGCGCTCAGCGTCACTTCGGTACGGTGAACCTCGCTCTCCATCTGCTCGCGCCAGCGCGGATCAGCCGCGCGGCCGTCGCTGACGACGACGTGGGCGAGCTTCTGCCTGAGCGGATTGAGCGCGGAGTGCGGAATGATCAGGAACATCTGGCCGCCGCGATAGAGCGCCTGCACCATCATGTTCGCGCAGATCGACATATTGCTGGCGCGCCCAATCGCGAGCGACGCCATCGCCGTCTCGACTCGCTCGACACGGAAGGTGACATTGGAGGTGCCGGCGAAGGCGCCCTGCAGCGCCTTGGCGAACCGCTCAAACAGCGCCTGGACCAGCCGGATCTCGATGTTCGAGAAGGTGCGTTCGACGTCGAGCGGCGGTTCGGCGCCGTCGGAGCCGAACATCGCCTCGACCATCGTGAACACGAAGTCGCGATCCAGCATGATGATGACGCGCGAGTCCCACTGCTCGGCATAGAGCACGGCGGCAACCGCGTTGCCCTCGTAATCCTTGATGATGTCGCCGAGCGGGTCGTTGGTGATGCCGTTGACGGAGAAGTAGCACGGCGTTCCCGCCATCGGCTGCAGGCTGTCGGTGCACGATGCCGCCATGCGATCGAAGATCACATTGAGCATCGGCATGCGCTCGATCGATATGCCGGCGGCGTCCAGCAGGTAGTTCGGCAGCTGCTTCCGCTGATCGACGTCGAGGTCTTCCGTCATCATGCGCGGGCAGCCTTCGGTTCAGCCTCGGTCGCGACGGCCTTGGGACCCGCGATCGTCTCGTTCTCGACCACGTCGATCGACGGCCGTTCGCCGCTCGCGATCATCTTGCGACCGTGCTCGACGGCGATCTGCGGCATGGCGCCGTTCATGAACGCCAGAAGCGTCTGCTTGACGATGATGTAGGGCCGGCAGCGCTTCTCTCGCGTCATCTTGATCTTGATCGCGAAGGGCGAGAGGACGCCGTAGGACAGGAAGATGCCGGCGAAGGTGCCGACGAGCGCCGCGCCGATGAAGCCGCCAAGGAGCTTCGGCGACTGGTCGAGCGCGCCCATGGCCTTGATGACGCCGAGCACGGCGGCGACGATGCCGAGCGCCGGCAGCGCCTCGGACACGACCACCATCGAATTGTAGGGCGCCAGCTTGGCCTTCACGATGGTGTGGATCTCCTCGTCCATCAGCGCTTCGATCTCGTGCGTGCGCGCATTGCCCATGATGATGAGGCGGACATAGTCGCAGATGAACTGCAGCAACGGCGGGTCCCCAAGGACGCTCGGGAACGCCTTGAAGATCTCCGAGGACGCGGGATCGTCGATATGCGCCTCGACCTCGTTGCGGCCCTTGCCCCGCAGCTCCCGCATCAGGGCATGGAGCGCTCCGAGCAGATCGAGGTAATAGCGCTCACTCGGCACCGCGCCGGTGATGGCCTGCATGCAGGCCACGCCGGTATCAACGACCGTTTTCCACGGATTGGCGACGATGAAGGTGCCGATCGCGGTGCCCAGGATGATCACGAATTCCCACGGCTGCATGAGCACGGCCAGATGCCCGCCCATGGCGGCAAATCCGCCGAGCAGTGCCGCTACCGTGATGAAAATCCCCACGAAACTGAGCAACGCGCCACTCCATCGCCGATCCCATCGGGAATATCTAGTCGGCGACGCTTGCGCGAGGCTGGCTTCGTGGTCGCCAGCCCCGCGCAAGCAATTGGCGGCAGCTTGAGACGAAGTCGCAACGGCGGCCAGAGGGGCGCGTGCCATGCTATCCACGATCGCGGACTACACCAGACTGACCAAGGATATGGGCAAATCGCTGACACAGGTCGCGGCCCAGCCGGACGTCAGCCGCGACACCGATTATTTTCTCAGCCATATCGGCAATGTGAAGACGATCGACGACTTCCTGAAGGACTATCGCCTCTACTCCTATGCGATGAAGGCCTTTGGTCTCAGCGACATGACCTATGCCAAGGCGTTCATGCGCAAGGTGCTGACCGAGGGTGTCTCCGACTCCAAGAGCTTCGCCAACAAGCTGACCGACACCCGCTACCGGCAGTTCGCCGCCGCCTTCAATTTCGCCGCCCTCGGCGACAAAGCGACCCAGACCGCCGCCGCCACGACCGGTACGGCGACCCAATACGTCACGCAGACGATGGAGGAGAAGGCCGGCGACCAGAACGAGGGTCTGCGGCTGGCGCTCTATTTCACCCGCAAGGCCTCCACCATCAGCACTTCCTACCAGATCCTCGCCGACAAGGCGATGACGCAGGTGGTCCAGACCGCGCTCGGGCTGCCGTCGACCATCAGCGCGGCAGACATCGACGCCCAGGCCAAGCTGATCACGAGCAAGATCGACCTCACCGATTTCCAGGACCCGGCCAAGGTCACCAAGTTCGTGCAGCGCTTCGCCGCGATGTGGGATGCGACCCAGGCCCAGAACGACATCAACAATGGCAACTCGACCAACTCCGCGCTGGTCCTGATCGGCGGCGCGTCGTCGATGGCCGGCCTGGATACCGACATGCTCACGAAGCTTCAGTCCATCCGGTTCGGAAAGTAAGTCATGCAATCGGCCCTCTATGTGGGATTGTCGGCGCAGGTCGCCCTCGAAAAGCGCCTCCAGACGATCGCCAACAACGTCGCCAACGTCAACACGGCGGCATTCCGCACCGACGTCGTGAAGTTCGAGACCGTGCTGTCGAAGGCCGGCGCGAACCCGGTCGCCTTCTCCTCGCCCGGCGACAACATCATCTCGCGCGAGATGGGCAGCATCACCGAGAGCGGAAACCCGCTCGACGTCGCCGTGGTCGGACAGGGCTGGATCGCCTTCGCCGGCCCGAACGGCACGGTCTATACGCGCGACGGCCGCCTCCAGCTCGCCCCCAACGGCGATCTTCAGACCGTGTCCGGCTTCCCCGTGATCGATGCCGGCGGCGCGCAGATCACGCTCGACCCGAACGGCGGACCGATCGCGATCGCCCGCAGCGGCGCGATCACCCAGGACAACAACGAGATCGGCTCCATCGGCCTGTTCAACATTCCCGCCGATGCCAATCTCGAGCGCTACGGCAATTCCGGCGTCACGCCGGACCGGCCCGCGACCGCCATCGCCGATTTCTCCCGCGACGGCTTCAAGCAGGGCTATGTCGAGGGCTCCAGCGCCAATCCGATGATGGAATTGACGAAGCTGATCGCGGCTTCGCGCGCCTTCGACGGCACCAATTCGATGATCGAGGGCACCGAAAGCTCGCTCCAGAACGCAATCCGGACGCTGGGCGAGCCGGGCAAATAGACTGCGCTGCATGCGCATTGAGGGTGGACGGTTTCCTTGAACGCTCTTCGGCAACTCGAGTGGGCGCTGCTGGAGCTTCAGCAGAGCACTCCCCTGGCCAGCGTCAGCGGCGCGATCTCCGAGATCGCTCCGACGCATTTCCGCGTCTCCGGCCTGTCGCGCTTCGTCAGGCTTGGTGAACTGATCGGCGTCAACTCCGGCGGCAAGCCCCAGATCGGCGAGGTGGTGCGGATCGACAGCGAGGGCATCATCGCCAAGCCGTTCGACCGGCAGTTCGCCGGCGGCCTCGGCTCGGTCGCCTACCGGATGCCGCCACTGTCCTTCGCGCCCGATCCGAGCTGGAAGGGCCGCGTCATCAACGCGCTCGGCGCGCCGCTCGACGGACAAGGTCCCCTCACCCCGGGGTCGCGCACCGTCTCGGCGGAAGCCGAGGCGCCGGCGGCCATGAAGCGGGCGCGCGTCCACAAGCCGCTGCACACCGGCGTGCGCGTCATCGACCTGTTCGCCCCAATCTGCGCCGGCCAGCGCGTCGGCATCTTTGCCGGCTCCGGTGTCGGCAAATCGACGCTGCTGGCGATGCTGGCCCGCAGCCAGGGCTTTGACACCGTCGTGCTGGCGCTCGTCGGCGAACGCGGCCGCGAGGTGCGCGAATTCATCGAGGACGTGCTCGGCGCCAACCGCAGCCGCGCCATCACCATCGTATCGACGGGAGATGAAAGCCCGATGATGCGGCGGCTGGCACCGAAGACCGCCATGGCGGTCGCCGAATATTTCCGCGACCGGGGCGAATCGGTCCTGCTGGTGGTCGATTCGATCACCCGTTTTGCCCATGCCGCCCGCGAGGTCGCCCTCGCCGCTGGCGAGCCTGCGGTCGCACGCGGTTACGCACCGACGGTCTTCACCGACCTGCCCCGCCTGCTGGAGCGCGCCGGCCCTGGCGAGGAGGGATCCGGGACGATTACCGGCATTTTCTCCGTGCTGGTCGACGGTGACGATCACAACGAGCCGATCGCCGACACCATCCGCAGCACCCTCGACGGCCACATCGTGCTCTCCAGGCACATCGCCGACCAGGCGCGCTATCCCGCCGTCGACGTTCTGGCCTCGGTCTCCCGCCTCGCCCACAACGTCTGGGACCCCGAGGAGCGCGAATTGGTGAGCAAGCTGCGCACCATGATCGCCAAATACGAGGACACGCGCGACCTTCGCCTGATGGGCGGATATCAGACGGGGCGTGATTCGGGTCTCGACCAGGCCGTCGACATGGTCCCGAAGATCTACAGCGCCATGCGGCAGGACGCCTCGGCAGGGCCGAGCGCCGATCCATTCCGCGAGCTGCGAGACATGCTCAAGGGCGACTAGCCGGGCGCGGCCGGCGCGCCCGTCGTCGTCGACCTGCTCATTATCGCGACAGTCGATCACGCATGCCGCTGCGCCTCCGGCGCATGCGCACCCGTCGCCGACTGCCGCTTTCCGTCGCGCGCTAGCATCGGCCGTTCGGTGGAGATCGTGCCGCCGAGGCGAAAGCGATCCGGC
This sequence comes from Bradyrhizobium sp. MOS001, assembly GCF_004634465.1. Taxonomy (NCBI): domain Bacteria; kingdom Pseudomonadati; phylum Pseudomonadota; class Alphaproteobacteria; order Hyphomicrobiales; family Nitrobacteraceae; genus Bradyrhizobium; species Bradyrhizobium sp. MOS001. Next base: position 1,640 of record NZ_SPVJ01000037.1, on the reverse strand, counting down.
GAACCCGTCTCGCTGTCGTTATCACAACAACCGCTGCGTGCAATCCCTACGAGTTCCATTGCCGATTCTGTGACGGATCGCACAAGTTGTGGATGACGCGCCGCTGCGCGTCACCGTCATGCACAAGCTTCCATCAATTTGCATCAACGGCGAACAGCAGCAGGCGTGCAATCAAACCGTCGCACATTTGCGTGCAAGTAGCTTGTTACACTGCGTATTGCGATCACCATGATGTGTCCTGACAAACGAGATTGTCTTGAACGTTACAATCGCTTCGAGCGACAGCCAGTCTTCGGGAGCGTCTCTACTTGATTTTGTTGAGAAGCTCATTCATCGTTTCGATGGAATACAAGAAACGTCTGCGTGTGACTTGAACTTCAGGGGCTACGGTTGAACAATACCGATCCATCGTCCGGCTGTGACGGCAACTCGGGCTTTCGTTCGACGACGCCACGATTGGCACACCATCATCGACACAGCTTCTCGCGCCGTATCTCGCAGGGTCCATCTGTCGAGATCGGCGGCAGAACGGTCCGTGCTTTCGCGCGAGAGGCGGGCCCTGCGCCTGCGTATGTGTCGATTGTGGTTGGTACGGCTTCTCGCGAAGGACTGGTACGCAACGACGGAAGGCGGCTCCGGGGCGCCGCAGACGTGATATCCGGGGCAAGGTAGGAATTTATGCCGTTGGCACGCGAGGCCGTCGAGCTGCTGGTTCAGGCGGCCAGAGCCTGGTATTTCGAAGGCAATCAGCACGGGTTGCGCGACCGGGAATGGATGGCGCTGCGCTTTCTTCACCGCGCCAACAGGTTCTCGCGCACGCCGTCCGCGCTGGCCGGCTTCATCGGCGCGACCCGCGCCACCGCATCGCAGATCGTGAAGACGCTGGAAGCCAAGTCCTTCCTGGTGCGAAAGCCGTCGCACGAGGACAAGCGGTCCGTCGTGCTGCACGTCACCGCGCAAGGCGAGAAATGCCTGAGCCAGCACGACCCGATCAATCACGTGGTGAACGCGGTCACGTCTCTCGGCACCGACGAATGCGTCAGGCTGCGCGACTCGCTGCGCGAGATCCTCAATCATCTCGACGCGGCCCATCAGCGGCTCGATGCCAGCATCTGCCGCGACTGCATGTTTCTCGCCGAACGCAGTCCCGGCGCGGGCAAGGGACGCGCGAGCGCCGAATTCATGTGCCGGCTGTACCGCGCCCCGGTTTCTCTCGAGGAGACCGAGCTCCTCTGCACCAGCTTCGAGCGCACCCGCGACCGCCCGAAGATCGAGGGGCATCTCGACCGCGCGCGCATGGCGAGCCAGGGATGACGCGGGAGTTCGCGACGTGATGGAACGCGCAAGTTTCGGGCGGATGCGATCGCCGGCGCTTGCGTAAAGTTTCTCAGCGGTATCGTTCTTTGAAACACTCGTTTCCTCCGGTCTCCCGGATGCGCTGACCAGGCACGGGAACATAGTGGCGCACACTCCCTCCGCAACGTCATTGCGAGCGCAGCAAAGCAATGACGGAGTAGGAGGCATCGCCGTCGTCCTCCAGGTACCACTGTCATTCCCCGCGACCCGGCTACGCCAAGGCTTCGCCGGGGCTGAGGTCCAGGGCCGCCGAAGCTTTAGCGTAGGCGGCAAGCGGGGAATCC
>NZ_SPVJ01000036.1:0-86165 GCF_004634465.1 Bradyrhizobium sp. MOS001 | reverse complement strand
ACTTAGCGGAACCAAAAGCCCTCTGGCGTGCATAACCCTGATTGCCCGAGACGCGCAAAATCACTCAGTGCACTGGTGGGAGACCGCCGCCAGCCTTCACCGCCATCCACAGGGGTTCATAGGCATTCATATATATTTTCGCGGCCGAACCGTCACCGGATCGCGACACAAATGTAAACACAACAACCACATGGAATTGATTTAGCTACATTTTTTGCTCATTAATTCTTCCCTGCGCAGGGAAGGCCGAGTGATTGGCACCACCTGTATGCTGCTGTGCGGTTTCCTTGCGCTACCTTTCGCGCAGCGGACCGCGGGTGCGAGGTCAGCACCCGGCCTTCCCTGCGCCCTCTTGGCTTCGAGGGTGGAACGACGAAGCAAAGCTCGGGCGAGATGCGCCGCGAGAGCGCGAAGGTGTGTCTGCAACACGCGCTGTCATCGCCCGCGAAGGCGGACGACCCCAGCATTCCAGAGGCGGGTGTGGTTGAACGCTGCGCTTCGGCTATGCCGTGCCGATCACGAAGGGCAAGTACGACATCGTCCAGGAGTTCAGATGCGGCGGCACGTCGTTCTAACCACCGAGGAGCCGCCGGCAGGCGTCGACGAAGACCTGCGCGCCCGTGACGATGTCGGCGTCGGCGGTGTTCTCGGTCCAGTGGTGGCTGATGCCGCCGATCGACGGCACGAACAGCATGCCTGCGGGCATGACGGTCGCAAGCAACTGCGCGTCGTGGCCGGCGCCGCTGGGCATGCGGACGGACCGTCCACCGGCCAGGGCCTTGCTCGCGGCCTCGATTGCGTCCTGAATGCCGGGATTCATCATGGCGGGAGCACCGGTGCGCAGCTTCTCCACGGTGACGGCGCAAGGGCCCTTCGCGCTGGCCTCGTCAGCCATGGTCCGCAGCAATTGCTCCAGCCGCGAGATCACAGCCGGATCGTCGTCGCGGATCTGGAACAGCAATTCGGCCTTGCCCGGAATGATGCTCGGCGCGCCGGGATCGAGCGTCATGCGGCCGGTGGTCCAGACCGTGCGCGGGCCACAGGCGCCCGGGAACCGCTCGTCGATCGCGACGCAGAACTTGGCCAGCGCGAGGCCGGCGTCTTTCCGCGCCGCCATGCGGGTGGTGCCGGCATGGTTCTGCTCGCCGACGAAATTGATCTGGTACTGCCAGATGCCGACGATGGAGGTCACCACGCCGATCGAAAGCTTGCCGCTTTCGAGCGTGTCGCCCTGCTCGATATGCGCCTCCAGATATCCGACGTGGCGTCCCGGCTCGGCAGCGACGCGTGCGCGGCCCGAGAGCCCCATGTCGGCGAGTGCGTCGCGCATGGTGCGGCCGCTGGTGCGGTCGCGGGCGGCATCGATGTCGGCCTCGGTCACCTGTCCGACATAGGAGCGGGAGCCGAGGAAATGCCCAAAGTGTCCTTCCTCGTCGCACCAGGCGGCAACTTCGACCGCACCCTTCACGGACGGGTCGGCATTGAGCACGCGGGCCGCTTCGAGCGCATAGACGACGCCGAGAGGGCCATCGAGCCAGCCGGCGTAGTTCTGGCTCTCCAGGTGCGAGCCCGCCAGCAGCTTCGGCCCCTGCTTCGCGCTGCTGCCGAACACATTGCCGATGCCGTCGATCGCGGCGGTAAGGCCGGCGTCGGGCAGCTTCTGCACCAGCCAGTCGAGCGACTTCTTGTGCGGCTCGGAGAAGGTCGGCTTGTGCACGCCGGTCTTGTAGACGCCGATGGCACGGAGCGCATTGAGATCGGCGAGAACGCGTTGCCCATCGGCACGCGGCTTGGTGTCAGGCATGTTCGGCAACCTTCAGCGCCTCGGTGCGGATCTCCTCGACCAGCCGTTCCTTCAGCTGGACGAATTCGGGCGTGGTCTTGATCTTGTAGGAGCGCGGATGCGGCAGGTCCACATTGATCTCGGCCTTGATGCGGCCGGGGCGCGCGCTCATCACGATGACGCGGCTGCCGAGGAAGATGGCTTCCTCGATGTCGTGGGTGACGAACAGCACGGTCTTCTGGTCGCGCTCCCAGATCCCGAGCAGCATTTCCTGCATCAAGGCGCGGGTCTGGTTGTCGAGCGCGCCGAAGGGCTCGTCGAGCAGCAGGATCTTTGGATCGTTGGCGAGCGCGCGGGCGATCGCGGTGCGCTGCTGCATGCCGCCGGAGAGCTGCTTCGGCCAGTGGTTCTCGAAGCCGGACAGCCCGACCTGGCGGATGAAGGCATCGGCGATCTTGTTGCGCTCCGCCTCGGGCACGCCGCGCTCGCGCAGGCCGAAGGCGATGTTCTCGCGCACGCTCAGCCAGGGAAACAGCGTGTAGGACTGGAACACCATGCCGCGATCGGCGCCGGGGCCGGTCACCTCGCGCCCGTCGAGCGTGACGCGCCCGCTGGTCGGCCGGTCGAGACCGGCGACGATGCGAAGCAGCGTGGACTTGCCGCAGCCGGAGGGGCCGAGGATGGTGACGAAGTCGTTGTTGCCGATCGTGAGGTCAGTCGGCTCCAGCGCCCTGGTCGGCGCATTGCCGTGGCGCGCGGGGAAGGTTCGGGAGACCTGTTCGATCTTCAGCGTGGTCATGCGAGCCTCCACGGAAACAGCCAGGCGTTGAACGCCTTGAACATGAAGTCCGAGAGGAGACCGATCAGTCCGATCACGATGATGCCGAAGATGATCTGGCCGGTGTTGAGCAGCGCCTGGCTGTCGGTGATCATGTGGCCGATGCCCGAGGACGAACCGATCAGCTCGGCGACGATGACGTAGGTCCAGGCCCAGCCCAGCACCAGCCGCAGGATTTCCGCGATCTCGGGCGCGGAGGAGGGCAGCAGCACGCGCCGGATGATGCCGCGGTCGCTGGCCCCCAGCGTATAGGCCGCCTCGACCAGATCGCGCCGCGTGGTGCCCACGGTTACGGCGATCATCAGGATGATCTGGAACACCGAGCCGATGAAGATGACGAGCAGCTTTTGCAATTCGCCGATGCCGGCCCACAGGATCAACAGCGGGATAAAGGCCGAGGCAGGCAAATAGCGAGCAAAGGAGACGAACGGTTCGAGGAACGCTTCAACCGGCTTGTAGGCGCCCATCAGCACGCCGAGCGGAACCGCGATGATCGCAGCGAGCGCGAAGCCGCCGACGACGCGCCAGATCGTCATGCCGATGTCGAACAGGAAGCCTTGCTTGGCGAGCAGGTCATAGCCTTCCTGCATCATGGTCAGCGGGTTGGCGAGAAAGGTCTTCGACACATGGCCGCCGAGCGTTGCCCACGACCAGAGGGCGACGAACAGCACGAAGAACGCGAGGCCGTAAGCCACGCGCTGCTTCGATGTCACGGGATCCAGGGGACGCATCAACGATCTATCCGGGCGGTGAACGAGTTTCCGGCCCCGCCGCGAGACGGGGCCGGCAGCTCCTCAAGGGTTTACTTGATGTAGCTCGCGTCGAAGAGGTCCTCGACCTTCGGCGCGGCCTTGATGATGCCGATCTCGAGCAGGAGGTCGGCGGCGTCCTTGTTGAAGGTCAGGAAATCGCCGGCAAAGAACTTCTGGTTCGCGGCCTTGTCCTGCCAGCGCAGATATTTTGCCGAATTGCCGAACGCCTCGCCGGTCTGCTTCACGTCGGCACCCATGATCTCATAGGCCTTGGCCTGGTCCTTGGCGATCATGTCGAGCGCCTCGAAATAGCTGTCGGCGAGCGCCTTGGCAGCCTTCGGGTTCTCGGTGAGGAACTTCGGCGTGCAGCCAAAGGTGTCCATGACCATCGGATAGTCGAGCGTGGTCGCGATGATCTTGCCCTTGTCGGGCGCGGCCCGAACCGTCGACAGATACGGCTCGTAGGTCATTGCGGCGTCGTTCTGGCCGGCGACGAAGGCCTGCGCGGCCGCAGCCGGCTCGAGGTTCACGACGGTGACGTCCTTCACCGAGAGCCCGTTCTTCTTCAGCATCCAGGCCAGCGCGAAATAGGGCGAGGTGCCGGGCGCGGAAGCCGCGACGGTCTTGCCCTTGAGGTCCTTGATCGATGCGAGATCGTTGCGCACGGCCATGCCGTCGGCGCCGTAGCTCTTGTCGAGCTGGAAGATCTGCTTGGTCGCAACGCCATTGGCGTTCCACGAGATCCAGGTCTCGACGGTCGTGGCCGCGCACTGGACGTCGCCGGAGGCGATCGCGAGGTGGCGGTCCTTCTGCGGGATCTTCTTGATCGTCACGTCAAGACCATTTTTCTTGAAGATCCCAGCCTCCTTCGCCAGCGTGAGCGGCGCGAAGCCGGTCCATCCGGAGATGCCAATGCCGACCTTGACGTCGTCGGCGAGCACGGGAGTGGTGGCCGCGAGGGCAATGATTGTCGCAAAAATTGTCGAACTACGCATGATTGTCGTCCTCTTGCCGATCGATGGATTGACGTCCCTGTTGATCATTCGGTCCTGATGGACCGTTGCCCGAAGCGTTGCACGATTTGTGCCGACATCGTTCTCTCAGCCTCCCTTGAATCGGGCGACAAGGCGGTGAGAGTCACCGGGATAGAGCAGGCGCACTGCGGTGATGGTGCGCGCGCTGCGCCAGGTATAGCGGTCGATCACGAGGCAAGGCGCGCCGACGGCGATGTCGAGCGCCTCCGCCGTGCGATCGTCCGCAACGATGGCGCTGATCGTATGCTCGGCTTCCGTCCATGGGACATGATGAAGCAGCCACGAGCCGGGCGGCTCGCGCGAGAAATCCGCGGTCGCTGCATCCGGTACGGAGGACAGATCGATCAGTCGGTCCTCGACGGCAAACGGCACCTTGTCGGCGCTGTGCCGGCAGGTGATCGCAACCACTTTTCCGGCCTTCTTGACGCCAAGACGCTCGCGGTCGGCGGCGGTCGCCGCGCGCAGCTTGCGCCCGATCAGCTCGTAGCCGTAGCCGCGGCCAAGCGCGGTGATCTCGGCGCGAATGTCTGCGATTTTCAGCACCGCGGACAGATGCTGTGGCCGGCGTACGAAGGAGCCGGCGCGCCGCCGCCGTTCGATCAGATCTGCTTGCGCGAGCTCCGACAGCGCCTTGTTCACCGTCATGCGCGAGCAGCCGTAACGTGCGACCAATTCGTGCTCGAACGGGATACGATGCCCGGGCGGCCACTCGCCGGTCAGGATGCGCTTCTCGATATCGGCGCGGATGCGCTTGTAGAGCGTCGGCTGGTCGGCGGCATCGGTGGCCAGGCTCATGCGACGAGCCTCCGCACTGCCGCGTTGAAGCGTTCGCGCGCGGTCTGTCGCAGTCTGTGTCGTCCGCCTTCGACGACCTTGTGGCCGCCGGCCCAGACGCAATCGATCGCGCCGGTCCCTCCGGCAAAAATCCAACCGTCGATGGCGGCGTCGCGCAAACGTCCCGCGAGCGATGGATGTGCGGTGTCGAGCGTGACGATGTCGGCGCGTGCGCCGGGCCCGAGGCCAACCGTCGCTTGTGCCAGCGCGCGCGCACCGCCCGCGAGCGCATGATCGAACAGCGTACGTCCCGTCGAGCGGCCTGCACCGCCGGAGAGCACGTTGCGCTCGCGATGCTTCAGACGCTGGCCATATTCGAGCTGGCGCAGTTCGTCGGCTGCGCCGACCAGCACGTTGGAGTCGGTGCCCACACCGAACGCACCGCCGGCATCGACGAATTCGCGCGCCGGAAAGATGCCGTCGCCGAGACTGGCCTCGGTGATGGGGCAGAGACCCGCCACCGCGTCAGTCCTGGCGAATGCGGTCACTTCCGCATCCGTCGTGTGGGTCGCGTGGATGAGACACCAGCGTTGATCGACCGGCGCGTGCTCCAGCAGCCATTGCACCGGCCGTCGTCCCGACCAGGCGAGGCAATCCTCGACTTCCTTCACCTGTTCGGCGGCATGGATATGCACCGGCCCGCCATCCGCGAGCGGAATGATCGCCGCGAGTTCGTCCGGCGTCACCGCGCGCAGGCTGTGCGGTGCGATGCCGATATTGGCGCCCGGCAATCTGCTGATCGCCTTGCGTGACGCTGCCATCAGCGCGGCGAACTGATCGACCGAGCAGATGAAGCGGCGTTGTCCGGCATGCGGTGCGGCGCCACCGAAGGAGCCGTGCGCATAAAAACTCGGCAGCAGCGTCAGCGCAATGCCGGAAGCTTCGGCGGCCTGTGCAATGCGGGCAGCCATCTCCGCGAGGTCGGCATAAGGAGAGCCGTCGCGATTGTGGTGGAGGTAGTGGAATTCGCCGACGCGGGTAAAGCCCTGTTCGAGCATCTCGACATACAGCAGCGTCGCAACGGCGGCGACGTCGTGCGGCGTCATCGCCAGCGCAAAACGATACATCGTGTCGCGCCAGGTCCAGAACGTATCGGTGCTATCGCCGCGCAGTTCGGCCAGCCCCGCCATGCCGCGCTGGAATGCGTGGCTGTGCAGGCTCGCCAACCCCGGAAGCGCAATTCCATGACGCTCGTCGCCGGCGGCCGGCGCTACGCCCGGCGTCACCTCGGCGATCGCGCCGGCGGTGATCACCATCTGCACGTCATTGGCCCAGCCCGAAGGCAGGAGCGCGGAGGCGAAATGCAGTCGGGTCATGATTACACGCCGGCTGGACAGAACCGCCCCACGATTATATGTCTAGACATATAAGTCAAGCATCCCACGAAGGGACCATTGCATGGCAGAGCGCTTCGACCGGATCTGGCACAACGCCCGGCTCGCCACGATGCGGGCCGACCGTCCCGATCTCGGCGAGATCGAGCATGGCGTGATCGCCGCGCGCGGCGGCCATATCGTCTATGCGGGTGCAGCGGCGGATTTTCCTGTTGACGCCGACGCGATCAAGCGGATCGATTGCGAGGGGCGTTGGATCACGCCCGGCCTCGTCGACTGCCATACCCATCTCGTCTACGGCGGCAACCGCGCGCATGAATTCGAGCTGCGCCTGAAAGGCGCAAGCTACGAGGAAATCGCGCGCGCCGGCGGCGGCATTGTCTCGACAGTCGCCGCGACACGCAAGGCGAGCGAGGCCGAGCTCGTTGCGAGCGCGATGCCGCGGCTCGATGCGCTGATCGGCGAGGGCGTCACCACCATCGAGATCAAGTCCGGTTACGGCCTCGATATCGATACCGAGATGCGACAGCTCTCAGCGGCGCGCATCCTCGGCCGTCAGCGGCCGGTTGCGATCCGCACATCCTTGCTCGGGGCGCATGCGCTGCCCGTGGAGGCCGGCGGTGACAAGGATCGCTATATCGATCTCGTGTGTCATGAGATGCTGCCGGCGGTCGCAAAGGCCGGTCTTGCCGATGCCGTCGATGCCTTCATGGAAGGTATCGCGTTCTCGGCCGAGCAGACCGCGCGGGTGTTCGAGACGGCGAGGGGGCTTGGGCTGCCGGTCAAGCTCCATGCCGACCAGCTGTCGAACCTCGGCGGCGCAGCACTTGCCGCAAAATTCTCGGCGCTCTCCGCCGATCATCTCGAGCACACCGACGAGGCCGGCGCCGCCGCAATGGCGAAGGCCGGAACTGTCGCCGTGCTGCTGCCCGGCGCCTTCTATTTCATCCGCGAGACGCAGAAACCGCCGATCGAAGCGTTCCGCAGGCACGGCGTCCACATGGCGCTCGCGACCGACTGCAATCCCGGCAGCTCGCCGCTGACATCGCTGCTGCTCACGATGAACATGGGCGCGACGCTGTTCCGGATGACGGTGGCCGAATGCCTCGCTGGTGTCACCCGTGAAGGCGCGCGTGCGCTCGGCGTGCTCAATGAGACCGGCACGCTGGAAGCAGGGAAGTGGTGCGATCTCGCGATCTGGGACATCGAGCGGCCCGCCGAGCTCGTCTACCGCATCGGCTTCAATCCGCTGCATCGCCGGGTGTGGAGGGGACAGTGACGGAACAGGGCGCAGCGATCGTCGTCAAGCCGGGAACGGTCAGCCTCGACGATCTCGCGCGCGTGCTCAAGGGACAATCCGTCGTACTCGACCCGTCATTCTGGCCGCGCGTCGAGGCGGCGGCGGAGATCGTCGCAAAGGCAGCACACGCCGCCGCGCCGGTCTACGGCATCAATACCGGTTTTGGAAAACTGGCCTCGAAGCGCATTCCGCCCGACCAGACCGCGCTGCTCCAGCGCAATCTCATCGTCTCGCATTGCTGCGGCGTCGGCCCGGCCACGCCGGAGCCGATCGTACGGTTGATGATGGCGCTGAAGATCGTCTCGCTCGGCCGCGGTGCCTCCGGCGTGCGTCGCGAGGTGATCGAGCAGTTGCAGGCCATGCTGGCGCAGGACGTCTATCCGCTGGTGCCGCAGCAAGGCTCGGTCGGCGCCTCCGGCGATCTTGCGCCGCTCGCACACATGACGGCGGTGATGATCGGCGAGGGGCAGGCGATCGTCGATGGCAAGACTGTCTCCGGCCGTGAGGCACTCGCCGTCGCCGGTCTCGCGCCGCTGACGCTGGGTCCCAAGGAGGGACTCGCGCTGATCAACGGCACGCAGTTCTCGACCGCCTACGCTATCTCCGGCGTGCTGCGCGCGTTTCGCCTGGCTCGCGCCGCGCTTGTCACCGGCGCGCTGTCAGTCGATGCCGCAATGGCCTCGACGGCGCCGTTCCGCCTCGAGATTCAGGCGTTGCGCGGTCACGCCGGACAGATCGCTGCCGCCGCGACGTTGACCGCGTTGCTCGACGGCAGCGATATCAGATTGTCGCATCTCGAGGGTGACGAGCGCGTGCAGGATCCCTATTGCCTGCGGTGCCAGCCGCAGGTCGCGGGCGCTGCGCTCGACCTGATCACGCAGGCCGCGCGCACGCTGATCGTCGAAGCCAATGCCGTCACCGACAATCCGCTCGTCCTGGTCGAGACCGGCGAGATCGTCTCCGGCGGCAATTTCCACGCCGAGCCGGTCGCCTTTGCCGCCGATACGATCGCGCTGGGGCTGTCGGAAATCGGTGCGATCAGCGAGCGGCGTATCGCGACGCTGGTCGATCCCGCGCTCAATTTCGGTCTGCCGCCGTTCCTGACGCCGGACCCCGGCATCAATTCCGGCTTCATGATCGCCGAGGTCACGGCTGCCGCACTCTACGCCGAGAACAAGCAGCGTGCGGCTGCCTGCTCGATCGACTCGACACCGACCAGCGCCAACCAGGAAGACCATGTTTCGATGGCCGCGCACGCCGCGCGTCGCCTCTCGGATATGGCCGACAATCTCGCCGCCATCCTCGGCATCGAGCTCCTGGTCGCCGCACAAGGCATCACGCTGCGCGCGCCGCATGCGACCAGCGCCCCACTCGTTGCCGTCATCGCTGCGCTTCGCGAGCATGTGCCCGCGCTCGGCGCCGACCGCTACATGGCCGGCGATCTCGCCAGGGCGGCTGCGCTGATCGAAGCCGATGTGCTACCGGCCGTGGCGATCGCGGCGCTTCCAACCGATCCGTTCCCGAGACTTGACTAAAGAGGTGCTCCGCATGAACCGCCGACTGGACAATGACCGCACCATCCGCGCCCCCCGCGGCAGCGACATCAGCGCCAAGAGCTGGCTGACGGAAGCGCCGCTGCGCATGCTGATGAACAATCTCGATCCTGATGTCGCGGAGCGTCCGAGCGAGCTCGTCGTCTATGGCGGCATTGGCCGCGCCGCGCGCGACTGGGAGAGCTTTGACCGCATCACGGCGGCCTTGCGCAAGCTCGAGAATGACGAGACGCTGCTGGTCCAGTCCGGCAAGCCGGTCGGCGTCTTCCGTACCCATGCCGATGCCCCGCGCGTCCTGATTGCGAACTCCAACATCGTGCCGCATTGGGCGACGCTCGATCATTTCAACGAGCTCGATCGCAAGGGCCTGATGATGTACGGCCAGATGACCGCAGGCTCCTGGATCTATATCGGCAGCCAGGGCATCGTGCAGGGCACCTACGAGACCTTCGTCGAGGTCGGCCGGCGCCACTATGGCGGCAGCCTCGCGGGAAGATGGATTCTCACCGCCGGCCTCGGCGGCATGGGCGGCGCGCAACCGCTGGCCGCGACCATGGCGGGCGCCTCGATGCTCGCGGTCGAATGCCAGCCGAGCCGCATCGAGATGCGATTGCGCACCGGCTATCTCGATCGGCAGGCCGCGACGCTCGACGAGGCGCTGGCGATCATGGAAGAGGCGGCGAGGACCAGGAAGGCAATATCGGTCGGTATGCTCGGCAATGCCGCGGAGATTTTCCCCGAGCTGGTGCGCCGCGGCGTCAAGCCCGACATCGTCACCGACCAGACCAGCGCGCATGATCCGATCAACGGCTACTTGCCAAAGGGCTGGACGCTCGCCGATTGGGAAACCAAGCGCGCCGCCGATCCGAAGGCGGTGGAGCGTGCGTCGAAGACGTCGATGGTCGAGCACGTCCAGGCCATGCTGGATTTCCATGCGCAGGGCATTCCGACGCTCGACTACGGCAACAACATCCGCCAGATGGCACAGGACATGGGCCTGAAGAACGCCTTCGATTTCCCGGGCTTCGTGCCCGCCTATATCCGCCCTCTTTTCTGCCGCGGCGTCGGGCCGTTCCGCTGGGCTGCGCTGTCGGGCGATCCCGAGGACATCTTCAAGACCGACGCCAAGGTCAAGGAGCTGATGCCTGACGACAAGCATCTGCACAACTGGCTCGACATGGCCAAGGAGCGCATCAAGTTCCAGGGCCTGCCGGCGCGGATCTGCTGGGTCGGCCTCGGCGATCGAGATCGCCTGGGCCTAGCCTTCAACGAGATGGTGGCACGTGGCGAATTGAAGGCGCCGATTGTGATCGGCCGCGATCATCTCGACAGCGGCTCGGTGGCGAGCCCCAACCGCGAGACCGAGGCGATGAAGGACGGATCGGATGCGGTGTCCGACTGGCCTTTGCTCAACGCGCTGCTCAATTGCGCCAGCGGCGCGACCTGGGTCTCGCTGCACCATGGCGGCGGCGTCGGCATCGGCTATTCGCAGCATGCCGGCATGGTGATCGTCGCCGACGGCACGCCGGAAGCGGCCAAGCGGATCGAGCGCGTGCTCTGGAACGATCCCGCCAGCGGCGTGATGCGCCATGCAGACGCGGGCTATGAGACCGCGATTGACTGCGCCCGCGACAAGGGCCTCGATCTGCCAAGCCTTGCGAAGTAACTAGCCGCTCACCAGCAGCTTCGGCATTGTCATCTTCGCGCCGTCCATGAAAGTCTGGACGGCGTCGCGGACGATCGCGTCGAGATCGGGCGGGATCGGCGTCTCGTAGATGAACTTGCGGATGGCGAGATAGAAGATGCGGCCGTGCAGGCCCCAGAACAGCTCGGTCTCGCGTTCGCTGAGCGGATGGGATTTCGCGTCGGGCAGCTTCAGATCGTGGCGCAGCTCGGCCGCCGCGGGCTCGATGATCTCGCGGCGGACAATGTCGAGATAACGGCCGGTGATGCCGAACGACTTCATGCCGGAGAAGACGAAGATCCGCACCCAATTGTACTCGAACACGCGCTCGACATAATCGAGGTAGAAGCGCGTCAGCCGCGCCTCCAGCGACAGCGAGCGGTCGCGGATCATCGCCCCCCAGTCGGGCGACCAGCGGCTGAGATAGACCTCCTGGTAGACCCGCTCGATCAGCGCCTCCTTGCTCGGGAAGTGGCGATAGATCGCCGAATGCGTGATGCCCATGCGTTTGGCGAGTTCGCGGGTCTGGCCCTCGAAGCCATGCTCGGCGAAGAAGCGGATCGCCTCGTCCACGATCGCACGCTCGCGGTCGGCCGCACGCATGTTGCGGCGCTTTGGCGCGGACTTGCTGCCTGTGTCCGTCCGCTTCCGGACCGGTCGTTTCGCTGGCTTCTGCGCTTTTCGGGCCATTTCGTCGCTGTTTAGCAATCTCCGGCTGCCTTCTTAGCCTAAAGGTGCATTTGTGACCAAATGGTCATTTCCTGTTGACCGGTCTTTGAGGGCGTGTCAGGATTTTGAGACCAGATGGTTACAAATCTGGCATCCCGGCTGATGAGCCGACGGATCTCGAGGAAACGGCGGTGAAGGCGAGGGCTTTCAGCTATTTTCGTGCTGCGACGATCGACCAGGCGCTGGATGCTCATGCCCGCGCCGGCGATGACGCGCGCTTCATTGCCGGGGGCCAGAGCCTCGTGCCGGCGTTGTCGCTGCGGCTGCAAGCGCCACGGTTGCTGATCGACATCACCCACATCGAAGAGCTGCGCGGCGTCAGGCGCGAAGGCGGTTACTTGCGCATCGGCGCGCTGACGCGCCATTGCGAGATGCTGAGCGAGCCGCTGATCGCCGAATTCGCGCCGCTGCTGCATGCTGCTGCGCCTTTTGTCGCCCATCCCGCGATCCGTAACCGCGGCACCATTGGCGGCAGCGTCGCGCTCGCCGATCCTGCCTCCGAATTCCCGGCGATGACCCTGGCGCTCGATGCCGAGATCGAGATCGCCGGCCCTTCCGGCAGCCGGCGTGTGAAAGCCGACGACTTCTTCGTCGAACTGTTCGAGACCGCATTGCGGCCCGGTGAGCTGATCACCGCGATCTACGTTCCGTTGTTCAAGGCCGATCAGCGTTTTGCGTTCGACGAGCTGGCGCGCCGGCGCGGGGACTATGCTCTGGTCGGGTGCGGCATGCTTGCGACTTTCACAGCCGAACGCATCGACGACATCCGCATTTCCTTCTTCTCGGTCGGCAATACACCGACGCGGGTGAAGGGCGCTGAGGCAACCCTGATCGGCTCGAACCTGGATCCCGAACGTATCGCCGCCGCACAAGCGGCGCTCGAAAGCGATCTCGCGCCGCCCGACAGCGACGAGGTGCCGCCGGCGATGCGGCTGCATCTCGCCCGCGTGCTGCTCGGCCGCCTGCTCGGACGTCTGGGTGAGGGCGCATGAGCGGTTTTGACGAAACCATTTTGGACGACCCCGACGAGACCGTGCAGGTCCGCTTCGTCGTCAATGGCCGCAAGGTCGCCTGCGAGGTGGCGCCGCGCGAGACGCTGGTCGATTGCCTGCGCAACGCGCTCGAACTGACCGGCACGCATGCGGGCTGCGAGATGGGGGCCTGCGGCGCCTGCCTGGTGCAGCTCGACGGCCGCGCTGTGCACTCCTGCCTGATCTTTGCAGTGCAGGCCGATGGCGCCAAGATCAATACCATCGAAGGTCTTACCGAGAGCGGCGTGATCGCCGATCTCCAGGCCGAATTCCATCGCCGCAACGCGCTGCAATGCGGCTTCTGCACGCCGGGCATGCTGGTCAATGCGCACGAGTTGCTCTCGCAGATCGCGCTGCCCAGCCGCGACGAAATTCGCGATGCGCTGTCGGGCAATTACTGCCGCTGCACCGGCTATGAGGCGATCGTGGACGCCATCGACGCGGTGGCGAAAGCGCGCAATGAAAATGGAGGCGCGACATGAGCGCGCCGCTGACCTCGCTCGACCGCCCGAATTCCTATATCGGCCGCTCCGTGCCGCGCCCGAACGCCAAGCGGCTGCTCGCCGGCCGCGGTCGCTATGTCAGCGACCTTCGCCTGCCGCGCATGCTCCACGCCGCCTTCCTGCGCAGTCCGCATGCGCATGCGAAGATCGTCGCCATCAACACCGACGAGGCCCGCGCGCTCGAAGGGGTGCATCTCGTTGCCACCGGCGAGGACCTCGCAAAGATCTGCACGCCCTGGACCGGCACGCTCGACCACTTCAAGGGCATGGCGTCGGCTCCGCAATTGCCATTGCCGCTCGACCGCGTGGTCTGGGCCGGGCAGGCCGTGGTGGCCGTCGTCGCCGAGAGCCGCGCGATTGCGGAAGATGCGCTGGAGCTGATCGAGATCGATTACGAGGACCTCCCTGTCGTCGTCGATATCGACAGTGCACGAGAGGCTGGTGGCCCGCTGATCAATCCCGGCAGTGTCAATAACACCTGTTTCCGGGCCCATCTCGACAATGGCGCCGTTGACGACGCCTTTGCGCATGCCGCGCATGTGGTGGAAGAAGAGTTCTCCTTCGGCCGCCACACCGCGGTGACGCTGGAGCCGCGCGCCATCGTTGCGGACTACGATCCCGCCGCCGGCGCACTCACCGTGCATCACGCGACGCAGACGCCTTACCAGTTCCAGGATCTCTATTCGCGCCACTACGGCATCCCCGAGGCCCGCGTCCGCGTCATCGCGACCGACATCGGCGGCTCCTTCGGGATGAAGCTGCATGTCTATCACGAGGACATGGCGGTGGTCGGCCTGTCGATCCTGCTCGGCCGTCCCGTCAAATACGTCGCCGACCGCATCGAGTCCTTCGTCTCCGACATCCACGCCCGCGATCATCGCGTCCGGGCCCGCATGGCGCTCGATCCCAACGGCGAGATCCTGGCGATGGACGTGCTGGACCTGACCGCGATCGGGGCGTTCTCGACCTATCCGCGCACCAGCGTGGTCGAGGGCAACCAGGTGATCCGCCTGATCGGCGCGCCCTATCGCTTCAAGAACTATCGCGCCACACTGGAGGTGATCTTCCAGAACAAGGTGCAGACTAGCCAGTATCGCGCCGTCGGTCATCCCATCGCCTGTGCCGTCACCGAGCGGCTGGTGGACATGGCGGCGGCCAAGGTTGGCCTCGATCCCTTCGCCATCCGCGCGCAGAACGTCATCGCTGACGATGCCTATCCGCAGACCTCGCCGACCGGCTATCGCTTCGAGGCGCTGTCGCATCAGGCCTGCCTGAAGCGCCTGCACGAGATGATGGGTTATGAGGGGTTGCGCGCCGAGCAGGCCGACTTGCGCAAGCGCGGCGTCTATCGCGGCATCGGCATTGCGGCCTTCGTCGAGATCACCAATCCCAGCCCGGCCTTCTACGGCGTCGGCGGCGCGCGCATCTCGTCGCAGGACGGCGCGATCCTCAGCCTGACGCCGTCGGGCGAGGTCCGCTGCCTGATCTCGGTCACCGAGCAGGGGCAGGGCACCGAGGCGATCATTAGCCAGATCGCGGCCGATCAGCTCGGCCTTGCGCAGGAACACGTCAAGGTCATCACAGGAGATACCGAGGTGACGCCGCATGGCGGCGCCACCTGGGCCTGCCGTGGCGCCGGCATCGGCGGCGAGACCGCGCTGCAGGCCACGCGCGTGCTCAAGCGCAATATTCTGGAGATTGCCGCGCTCATTCTTCAGGAGCAGCCCTCGGCACTCGACATCATCGATGGCGAGGTCGTCGACGCCGTGACCCGGAACAAGCGGTTGCCTATCTCCGAGATCGCGCGGATCGCCTATTTCCGCTCCGACACCTTGCCGCCCGGCACACAGGCGCAGCTCACCGTCAGTCATCACTTTGCTCCGCAGGGCTATCCGTTCGCCTTCACCAACGGCATCCAGGGCTGTTCGCTGGAGGTCGATGTCGAGACCGGCTTCGTCAAAGTGCTGAAGCACTTCATCGTCGAGGATTGCGGCCGCGTCATCAATCCGATGCTGGTGGACGAGCAGCTTCGCGGCGGCATCGTGCAGGGGCTGGGTGCGGCGCTGTTCGAGGAATGCCGCTACAGCGAGACTGGTCAGCTCATGAACGGCTCGCTCGCCGACTACCTCGTTCCGATGCCGATGGAGATGCCAGACATCGTCATCGGCCATGTCGAGACGCCGACCGCCGACACCGTGCTCGGAGCCAAGGGAGTTGGCGAGGCCGGCACGGCGGCGGCATCCGCCTGCGTTCTCAACGCCGTCAACGACGCGCTCGCGCCGTTCGGCGCGACGATCAATTCGATCCCGATCACGCCCATAAAAGTCCTGAAAGCCCTGAAACGCTTCTAAAAAAAAGTCAGTTGGAGGAAATCATGCCCAAATCCGGTTCGACCTCGACAATATCCCGCCGCACCGCGCTCGCTGGCCTCTCCGCCGGCGCCGCCCTGCTCGCCATGCCGCGGCTCGGCCGCGCCGCGGACGAGACGATTCGCATCGGCTTCCCGACGCCGCTGACCGGTCCGTTCGCCGCTGAGGCGCGCGATCAGGTCAAATGCGCCGAGCTTGCCGTCAAGCTCGTCAACGACAAGGGCGGCATCGGCGGCCGCAAGGTCGAGCTCTTGGTGCGTGACGACAAGCTCAATGCCGGCGAGGCCGCGACCCGGACGCTGGAGCTGATCGAGAAGGACAAGGTCCACGCCGTGGTGGGCGCGCTTTCCAGCGCGGTGCAGCTCGCCGTCAACGAGGTCACCCGCGCCCGCGGCGTGATCTACGTGTCGATCAGCCAGTCCGACACGATCAACGAGGCCAAGGATTTCAGTAAGTATACATTCCACGAGGCGCTGAACCCGCACATGACGACCGCTGCGGTGGCGCGGCAGACCCTGAAGAAGGGCATGATGGTCGCCCATCTCGTGGCCGACTATGCGTATGGCCATGAGATGCTGCGCGGCTTCAAGCGCGCGCAGGCAGCGATCGGCGCGGACAATGTCGGCGAGATCCTGCACCCATTCGGAGCGGCCGACTATTCCACCTTCATGCCGCGCCTGATGTCGATGCGGCCGGACGTGCTCTGCATCTCCAATTTCGGCCGGGACCAGGCAAACGCGATCAAGCAGGCGGTGGATTTCGGTGTCAAGCAGCAGATGAAGATCGTCGTACCCGTCATCCTGCACAACCAGCGCCTCGCTGTCGGCCCCGACGTGTTTGAGGGCGTGGTCGGCGGGGCCAACTATTATTGGGGCCTGGAGTCGCAGAGCAAATCGGCGGCCGCTTTCAACGCGGCGTTCAAAGCTGCCAATGGCGGTGCGATCCCGACCGATTACGGCGCCTACGGCTATTCCGGCGTCGGTTCGCTGCTGGCAGCCATGCAGGTCGCCGGAGGCACCGACGCCGACAAGGTCATCGATGCCCTCGAGAAGTTGCAATACGACCTGACCAAGGGCCCGCAGCACTACCGCAAATGCGACCACCAGTCGGTGCAGTCGGTGCTGGTGCTGGAGTCCAAGAAGAAGTCCGCGATGGCGAACGACAACGATTTGTTTGCGATTCTCGCCAACGATTCGGGTTCCGACGATATGCTGCGCAGCTGCAGCGAGCTCGGCCACGCGACCTAAGCCATAGCAGATGGACCTGTCGCTGATCATCATGCAGCTTCTTTCCGGGATCGCCCTTGGGGCGGTCCTGGTGATCACTGCGCTTGGACTGACGATCGTATTCGGCATGCTCGGGGTGGTCAATTTCGCCCATGGCGCGCTGTTCATGATCGGGGCCTATGCGGGGCTGTATCTGGCATCGCTCACCGGAAGCTTCTGGTGGGGATTGCTGCTCGCTCCCATTTTGATCGGCGCGTTCGGCATGCTGATCGAGCTCGTCCTGATCCGCAGGCTCTATGGACGCTCGATCGACGATCCGCTGCTGCTCACCTTCGGCCTCAGCTACATCCTGGTCGAGGGCGTGCGCATCGTGTTCGGCAGCGACGGCATTCCGTTTCCGACCCCGCCGCAGCTCGTCGGCGTGCTCGATCTCGGCATCGGCTTCTTCCCGCGCTACCGCCTGTTCGTCATCGCACTGGTGGCGGTGGTGCTGCTGGTGCTCTGGCTGACGCTGGAGAAGACCCGCATCGGCCTCATTGTGCGCGCGGGCGCCCGCGATCCCACCATCATGCAGGTGCTCGGCGTCGATATCGGCCGGGTCTGGCTCGCGATTTTTGGCCTTGGCGTCGGACTTGCCGCGCTGGGCGGTGTGCTCGCGGGGCCCATGCGCAGCGTCAATCCGGAGATGGGCTCGCTGGTACTGGCGGAGGCCTTCGTCGTGACCGTGATCGGCGGGCTCGGCTCGATCGTCGGCGCGGTCGTCGCCGGCCTCATGGTCGGCATCTCCATCAGCCTGGTGGCGCTGTTCGCCCCTGAAATGGCGACCATCGTCATGTTCGCGCTGATGGCGATTGTGCTGCTGATCCGCCCGCAAGGCCTGTTCGGCGTGAGAGGGAGGACCGCGTGACGTCACCATCGAGCGGCGGAGCGGTCGCCAAGCCCTCGTCCAGCGGGCTTAGTTGGCTTCTCAAGCAGCGCGTGCTGCTGTCGATTGCGGTGCTGGCCGTGCTGCCCTGGCTGCTGCCGTCGCAGGCGCTGGCCGTCAACGTCCTGATCTACGGCGTCGTGGTGATGGGCTACAATCTGCTGTTCGGCTACACCGGGCTGCTGTCGTTCGGGCAGGCGGCGTTCTTCGGCGCGGGCGCCTACTTCACCGGCATTGCGATTGGCCGCTATGGCGTGCCCTGGTTCGCCGCGGTGCCGATCGCCGTCCTCCTGAGCACCGGCCTTGCCGCCGCAATTGGCATCGTCTCGACGCGCACCCGCGGCATCTATTTCTCCATGGTGACGCTGGCGCTGGCCCAGCTCGTCTATTACGTCGCGCTGCAGGCCTCGTCCTTCACGGGCGGCGAGAACGGCCTGCGCGGCTTCACCGTCGACCGCATCAGCCTGTTCGGCTTCCCCGTCAATTTCCTCGACCCCGTCAACAAATACTACGTTCTGATGGCCTTCGCGGCGCTCGCGATGTGGTTCCAGTCGCGGATCCTGAACTCGCCGTTCGGCGCCGTCATCGAGGCCATCCGCGAAAACGAGCAGCGGGCGCGGGCGTGCGGCTATGACGTCGAGCGCAGCAAGCTGATCGTGTTCATGCTGTCGGGCGCGATCTCCTCGCTTGGCGGCTGCATGCTGGCGCTGCACCTGTCGATCGTACCGCTCGACCTTTTGCACTACCAGACATCGGGCATGATCGTGATGATGGTGCTGCTCGGCGGCGCGCGCAGCTTCTTCGGGCCCTTCGTCGGGGCTGCGAGCTTCCTGATCCTGGAGGATGTCATCTCACTTTGGACGCCGCATTGGCAGATTTTCGTCGGCGCGATCTTCGTGCTGTTCGTGCTGTTCCTGCCCAAGGGGATCTGGGGAACGCTGCTCGACACGCTCGGCATCGGAAAGGCGCGGCCATGAGCGGCGAACTGCTTCGCGTCGAGGGGGTCGGCAAGCGTTTTGGCGGCTTCGTCGCGCTCGAAGACATTACCGTGTCCTTTGCGGCAGGACAGCTGACCTCGATCATCGGACCGAACGGCGCTGGCAAGAGCACCTTCTTCAACATCCTCTCCGGCGCGCTGGCCCCGACGTCGGGCACGCTGCACTTCAGGGGACGCGAGCTGAACGGCCTGCCGCAGCACCGCTTCGTGCATCAGGGCATCTCGCGCTCCTACCAGATCACGAACATCTTTCCGGACTTGTCCGTGCACGAGAATGTGCGCGTGGCAGCCCAGGCGCTGACCGTGAGCTACGACATCTGGCGCAACCGCGCCCGGCTGACGGAGCTGAACGCGCGCGCCGATGCGGCGCTTGAGGCGGTCGGACTGCTCGGCAAACGCGCTGAATTGGCAAAATTCCTCTCGCATGGCCAGCAGCGTGCGCTGGAGATCGCGATAGCGCTGGTCTCCGAGCCCGAGCTGCTCCTGCTCGACGAGCCCACCGCCGGCATGGGGCCGGAAGAGACCAAGGACATGGTCGCGCTGCTCGAACGGCTCGCGGAGAAGCGCACGGTGCTGCTGGTCGAGCACAAGATGAAGATGGTGCTCGGCCTGTCCAAGCGTGTCGTGGTGCTGCATCACGGCCGTCTGCTGGCGGACGGCGCGCCCGACGAGATCAGGAGCAACCCGGAAGTCCGACGGGTTTACCTCGGACAGAGTGAAGGCTATGGCTGAGACCGCGCTGCTCGAAATCGATGATCTCCACGCATGGTATGGCGCAAGCCATATCCTGCATGGCATTTCCCTGCACGTGAAGGAGGGCGAGGTGGTCGCTCTCGTCGGCCGCAACGGCGCCGGCAAGACCACGACGCTGCGGGCGATGATGGGTCTGATGCCGAAGGCGACCGGCCGCGTGCGCTTTGCGGGCAGGGAGCTGCTGCCGCTCCGCGCTCATCAGCGCTTCCATCTCGGTTTGGCCTATGTGCCCGAGGAACGCCGCATCGTTCCCGGGCTCTCCGTGCGCGAAAATCTCCGCCTCGGCCTGGTCGCGGCCGGAAGCGAGATCGAGGAGCGCGCCGCGATCGACGAGATCGCCGAAACCTTTCCGCGCCTGAAGGAACGCCTCGATCAGGACGGTGTCACGCTTTCGGGCGGCGAGCAACAGATGCTCGCGATCGCCCGCGCGCTGATCGCAAGGCCCAAGATGATCCTGCTCGACGAGCCCTCGGAAGGCATCATGCCCGTCCTGGTCGAGGAGATGGGCGTGCTGTTCCGCCGCCTGCGCGACGAGGGCAAGACACTGCTGCTGGTCGAGCAGAACGTCGAATGGGCCCTGCGGCTCGCCGACCGCGCGGTGATCATCGACCAGGGCGAGGTCGTGCATCAAAGCAGCGCCGCGGCGCTGCTGGCGGACAAGGACATCCAGGAGCGCTACTGCGCGGTATGACGGCTCCGGAGGGCCGCACGCCAGCAGGTCATCCAAGCAGCTTGCCGAGCTCGTTGAGCTTTGCGATCGCGGCCTTGCCGACCTCGGTGATGTTCTTTTCCGAGCGCGCTGCAAGCTCGCGATCGGCCTCGAAGCCTTTCCTGACGGCATTGACGCTTTCGCGGATCTGGCCGCCCACATTGGGGTCGCCGATCGCTTTCTTCACCGCGCCGTCGTCGAAGGCCTTGACGGTCTGCTCCTGATCCGCGAGCCGCGCGTTGCTGCCGGCTGCGGTCTCCTCGAGCGCGAGGCCGAGCGCCTCATCCAGGAGTTCGTGCAAGGCTGCGAGCGGACCCTCGGTGGCGGAGCTTGTGGTGCTGACCTTGAAGCCCGGCGTATCCGGCACGAACAGCACGGTGCCGCGCGCGAGTCTGTTCAGATCGGCATGCGGATTGGCCTCCTGCAAGGCTTTCAGCGCAGCCTCGCTGCGAACCTGGCTCAGATTGGCATGCAGCAGCTTCTCGCTGACAGCCTTGAGTTTCGTCTCGTCTCCAACGATGAAGGTGCGCATCGAAATCTCCGCGGATTAGCCGATCACGTTGAGTGGCGCCCACGGCGTGTTTGCAATGCCGCCGGGGATGATGATGTTGCTGGTCGTGATGTTGCCGATCACGGTCACTGCCCGCGCGCCGGTGAGGCGGATCGAGTTTTCGCCGCCGCGCACCCGGTTCGTGCTGATGATGGCGACCGCGCTCTCCAGCGAAACGGCGACGCTTCTGCTGCCGGATTCCACCCGGTTGTCGTTGAACAGGCATTCCTGGCCGGCCACGATCAGAACGGCGGGGGCTGGCCCGCGCGCGGACAGCATGTTGCCGATGATGCCGGCGCGCGCGCCCTCGGTGTCGTTGGCGGCAAGGCTTGCCCTGACGAACGCATAGTCGGCGCCAAGCGCGAGGATCCGCCCGTCGCCGAGCCGGATCGCGACCTTGTCGCCGGCCTGTCCGAACGGCACCTTCGGATTGACCTCCGCCGTGGTGAGCGCGAACCAGTTGCCGTCCGAATTGTCCACGCCCGGCGTGAGGTCGCGCTGCACGCTGTTGTGATTGACCTCGATCTGGGTCTGCGGCGCGCGCAGCATGATGCCGGCGCTGGTGCCGACAAACCCCTTGGCGGGCGCGACCTCGACGATCTCGTTGCCGCTCACGCGCGGGCGGTTGACGCCGAAGGTGACGACGCCGGCGCGCAGTGCCGACTTGACCGCCGTCAGGCCGATCGCGCGAACCAGATTGCCCGCAATCGTCGCGCTGTCGGCGCGTATCACCTCGATGCCGACCACGGTGCCGTTCTCGCTCTCGGAGACCGGTTCGATGTTGCGGATGCGGTTGTTCTCGATCGAGACGGCTGCGGCGTCGGTCGCGCCGCCGAGCATGATCCCGGCGCCGCAGGCGTCGATCGCGTTGAGCTTGATGATCAGGTCCTGTGCTCCGGCAATCACCTTGATCCCGGCCGTGCCGAAGCCGTGGATCTGGTTGGCGAGGATATGCGCGGTGGCGGTGCTGCGGCGGTCGAGCCCGGGGATCAGCCCGATGCCGACGTGATCGCCGGGCGACCAGTTGCGCAGCTGGTTGCGCTCGATCCACAGCCCCGCCGCGGCGCAGGCGATGCCGTTGGCCGTGACGTTACAACTGTTGCCGTCGATCGCCAGCGCGGCGCCGGGAAGCGCAAGGCCCTGCGCGGCGATAGCAGTGTCGGTGCAGCCGATGATCTCGTTGTGCGCGATCCGCGTGGCGAGCAGATGCAGCACCTCGTCGGCGAAGGCGATCGCGCCGCGCTGGCACAAGAGGACGTTCTCCTCGATGGTCACCGCGGCCGTCAGCAGGAAGCCTGCACCGTTCTCCACGCCTTTGAGCGCGCCGCCCGCAATCCCAACCGGCGCGAAGATCGCGTTCTCGGCGAGCTTCGCACCGCCAACCACACCGCGCAGCACCACCGCGGGGAGCTGTGCATTCTCGGTGCCGAGTGCCGCGATGGCGAGACGGGTCAGGCCGAGGCCGATGCAGGTCGAGACGTCGATGGTGGGATCGCGTGCGAGCGAAAGGATCGCGAGGTCCTCGATTGCGATCGCAAAAGAGTCCTGGATGGCGAAGGCGCCGGTCGGCGCCACCAGCAGCGTCGCCGGGCCCTTGCCGGCGATGCGGACCGATTTCGCCTGGTTGATCGCCACGGCCTCTTTGAGCACGTAGCGGCCGGGGCCGAGGCAGATGGTGCCGCCGGTCTCGCGCACCTTGTTGACGGCGTCCTGAATGGTGAAGCTGCCGCTCTCGTGCTGCTCGACGGTGACGCAGGCCGTGCAGGCACAGTCGTGGCCTTCGCCTTTCGGCGGCCACGGGTGGCGGCAGTCGGTGACGCTCTTGGCGTCGACGTCCCAGATGCCGAGCCGTGCATAATGGTGATGGATGCCGCGCGGCGGAGCGCGGTCGAGCAACTCGACGCTGGCATCCGCCGTGCGCGCGGCGAAGGCCCACCAGTCGCCGGCACGACAGCCCGCAGCCCCGGTCGAATCGAAGCTCACGGTGACGCCGTCCTCGAGCAGGACTGTCGTGCCCGCGGCGGGCACCTTGATCACGCCGGTCGATCCGGCGGCATCGAGATCGCCGATCTGCACCGGCGTGCCGCTGGCATCGGTCCGGAACACCTTTCCCTTCTGATCCCAGCGGCGCACCCGCAAATTGGTCTGCTTCGGCCAATCGCTGTTGGGGAATCCCGGCGGCAGCATCAGGGCCGGCAGTGCCGGTGTGAAGCTGATGCGGCGGGTCGCCTCGGTGACGGTGATGCGGCGCATCTCGCCGGCCTTCTGCGAGAGCTCCCTGGCGTCGTCGATGATCTCGACCCAGTCGCCGGTGTTGAAACGCAGCACGTCGTCGCGCCCGAGGCTGTCGAGCTCGAGTTCGGTCGCCGAGATCATGCTGGCGACGCGCGAGCCGACGCTGGCATTTTCGCGCGACCATTTGAAGGTCGCCGTGCCGCCGGGCTGGCCGGGGTCGTGGATCTCGACCCGGTAGAGCTGGTTCTCGAGGCCGCGGAAGCCGCCGGTCGGCGGCAGCTCGCAGGGGTCGGTCACCGGAGCTGCGTCGAACGTGCCTGTCGTGAGCACGCCGGTCGATGGCGCGATCACTGTGCTCCAACCCGGCATGTCGTCGTCGGGCGTCGCGCAGCTGGTGTTGGCGCCGGCATCGGTGTCGAGCACACGCACCTGCCACGCCGTCTGGAGCCGCGAGCTGGTCTCGACGCCGACGGCGATCTCGACCAGTTCCGGCCGCTCGAGCCAGGTCAGCTCGCGCTCCCAGACGTCGAGATAGACGAGATGGCGACCGGCCGTCGGCAGCGGCGGCCGCACCGCATCCGGCAGATAGGGCTGGGTCTCATAGGTCAGCTTGTCGGTGAAAACAGTCTCGGCCATGAGTTCGTCGAACAGGCGCTTGTCGGGATCGGCAAGGCCGTGGTTCTCCGCGAGCAGACCGTCGACATAGAGCCGCCCCTTGCCGATCTCGAGCGTATTGCCGGCAACGCCGAGCTTGAATGCATCCGGGGTCGTCGAGGACACCGTATCGCGGTCGAGAATGTCGCTGGCGAGTGCACGCAGCCTGCGATCTAGGATCGCCATCAGCTCGTTGGCGTCGCCGTCCAGCAGCACCGCGCCCTGTTTCAGCTCCACGCCGGCGAAGTCGAGCAGCGGGTCGAGACGAACGCGTGAGAAGTCGGCACCCATGATAGCCTCCGATGCACTCGGTCAACTCGCGAAGAACAGGCCCGCGTGCAGCCCGAAACGTAGATATTCATCGAGCCGCAGCCTGAGATTGGCCTCGCGCTGCGGCTGGAATAATGCGTTGAGAACGCCGATCTCGCTGTCATTGTCGCCGCCGGCGCGGATCGCAGGACTGGTGGCGCGGCGCAGCTGCCCGTAACCGGGATCGCCATAGCGCAGCGAGGTGAACAGCGGCAGCGCCGTGGCCGCCGTGTCATTCGGCACGCAATGGAAGCGCCGCGGCGTGATCGAACCCGCGGGCACGTAACAGAAGCGGACGCAACCTTCCTGGCGGCGCTGGACCAGCAGCGGCGCGATCCACTTTTCCGCGGGCTTTGGACCAAGCTCTGCGAAGAAGATGGTGTTGGAGGCGAGCTTCAACAGTTTCGTGTGAACCTTGCCGATGACGGTGCATTGGGCGACCGTCAGTTCGGCGCCGGGGCTGCCCGCGGCATCGGCGGCAAAGGCGACGTTCGCCGGCGCGCCGGCATCGATGATGCAGTCGGTCAGCGTCACCTCGGCATCAGTGACGGCGCGGATCGGGCCGACGATGCAACGCTCCAATGTCACTTTGGCGAAGGGATGCTCGATGATCAGGCTCGGCTCGCCCGGCGAGGTCGGACGGCCGTCCCCATTCAGGGTAAGTCCGGGCACCAGCGTGCAATCGCGCAGCAGCAGCTCCCGCGGCTCGACATCGGCAAAGGCCGCCAGCCGCAACGCGCCGCCCGATATCACGAGCCCGTCGAGCGTGAGGCGACCGCGCGCGCCGATGTCGAGCGTGATCTCGCCGCCCGCCGCCAGCAGCGGGCGGGTCTGGTCATGCGCGGCGACCACGACATGGTGCGGCGTGGCATCGCCGATCACGTCGTCGACCACAAAGGTCGGCGTCTCCTTGTAGGTCAGGCTGTCGCCGATGATGAGGCGGCCACCGGTCCTGATCAGGTTGAGCTTGGCCTGCCACGCGCCTCCAGCACCGACGGTCTGCTCGTTGCCGATATCGCCCGACCCGGGCACGCGCGGATATTCGCCGCCGCCGATCTGCCGCGCAGTGCCGTAGTGGAATGTCGCAAGCAGCGGTCCGTCGGCGGGATCGCCGAGGAGCACGCGGCCGCGTTCGGGATCGAAGCCGATCGTGCCGGCCGTCACCTGCGCCTCATGGGCCCAGCCGATCACATTGCCGCCGCCATCGAGAATGTCGCGGAGATCGCAGACCCGCACCTTGGCCGTCGGCACCGGCATCGGCGGGGTGCCCGGCGTGAAAAACACCAGGCTCTCGCCGGCGCCATAATCGTCCTCGCGCCGTGCGTCCGGCTGTGCGGTTGCCTGTGCGGCGCGCACCGCCATTGCCATCAGCCGCACCGACAGCGGCTCCGGCGCATTGATCGGCTCGGCGAGATGGGAGACGTCGGACTCGGCCTGAGCGAATCGAAACAGCCGCATGTCCGCGCCGAGCGGGTTGAGACGGAATTTCCGGCCGGTCGCGTCGCCGGCATCAGGCGTCAGCGGCACCGCCGTGAGCGACAGCGACAACAGCCGCCACAGGACGATGCCGATGTTGGGGATGTTGTAGCGGCCGGCGCCCGTTTCCGGCCGCCGCATCTCGGCGGTGTGCGCGATGCTGTTGAAGGCGCCGTCGCGCCGGAACAGTGCCGCCGTGTCGCGCAGATTGCAGGTCGCGGGCGCATGCAGGCGGATGTGCTTCATGTATTGCGTGGTGGCGAGCTGCTCGAAAAATTCGACCGCATGTGCCGGCCAGCCGGTGACGTCCTGCGCGAGCTCCTCCAGCATCAGCGCGGTGCCCTTGCGGCGGCGAAAGGCGATGGTGTCGGCGACTTCGGCACGCGGCGAGGTCAGCTCGGTGCCGAGCCCGCGCAGCGGCCGGTAGCCGATGAGGTCGCCGATACAGGGCGTCACCCACTCGGCGCAGGTTTCGATGAACTGGTCGTCGTAGAGCTGGTCGACGGACTCTTCCAGCGTGGCGAACTCGCGCGCAAATGCCGCCAATAGAGCCTGGAGCGGACCGGCCTTTGCGGGATCGCCCGCAAGCGCGGCGTCGCGCAACCGGTGCAGCGTCGGCAGCAGGCTGTAGAGCCGTTCTGGGGTGAGGCTGTTCATGCCATCTCCTCCAGGAGGTCGAATGGCGCCGGGTTCAATGTCAGGAGTTCGCTCGGTCTCGCCACGCCCTGGTCGACGTGCATCCGCGAGGCGAGCAGGCGGACCTGGCGCGAGGGAATGGTCTGCGCGAAGGGCGCCGTGCCGCCATAGAGCTGGACGAGGTCGACAGCAATGACGCCGGGCACCGATTGTGCCGCCGCGATCACGTCGGATTGCTGCACCGGCTGGCCGAGCTCACGCGCGTCGAAGGTGAAGTGCGCGCGCAGCGCCGCCTCAACGGCGGTGAGTACGGCCTTGGCGTCGAAATCGGGATCGCGTTTGACCTTCAATCCGATCCGGAAGGTGCTGGCCTGGTAGGGCAGCAGCATGACGGCGACATGCGGATCGCCGCCCGCCTTCAGCGCAGCGCGCAAATTGGTCCATACCGGGCTTGTCGAATTGACGGGAGCGCCGGGTGGCCCCGCGATCGTGATGGCGATGGTCTTTCCGCGCGGCAGTTGCAACACCTGCGCCTGCGCCTTGGCGATGCCGGTGAAGGCGCGGGCAAAATCCTCATAGTCAAGGACGGACACGACGCGGCCGAGCGTGCGGGCGCCGAGCGGCATGCTGCGTCGCGCCGCGTCCGCCGGCTCCGGATCGTTGCCGCCTTCGGCCGCAAACGGGTTGCTCACGCCCTTGAGGCCGAGCGGGCGCGACAGCAGTTGGCTCAGCGTCTCGGCGCGAACATTGCCGGCGACACCGATGCCCTTGCGGTAGGTGGCGCGGATGTTGTTGAGCCCGCTCGGCAGCCGCGCGCCGCTGACGCCATCGCCGAACTTCACGAGATTGCGCCCTTGCTCGTCGATATCAAGCGCGAAGACGCGATCGGTGGCAGCCGCGCCGTACAGCGTCGCGCGCTCGTGCCATGCGATCTCACCGACGCGCAACGTCAATTCGCTCGCGGCACCGCTCTCATTGGCGGCGGCGCGATAGGTCAGGGGAACCTGCTTCAGCTCGAATTGCTGGAACGGCTGGGCTGCATCGCCCGAGCCGAGGATTTGAGTCACCGTCTCGCCATGCGAAGCCGGCACCACATTGCCATGAACCACGATGCTGCCGCGGTCGAGGCTGCCGGCGAGCGGCGGATCGATCTGAAGCATGCAGCGGCCGGCATCGACAGCCTGGGCGGTCACGAGGTTGGCCTGCACGACAACAGCCTGGCCGTCGGAGACGCGATTGCCGCGTACGATCAGCCGTCGCCCTGCGACGAGGCCATCGGCACTGACGGCTGCAGGGATGCTGCTGCCGGTCGCGGCATCATCGACGGCGTAGGGCGCAAGCGCGAGCTGCTCGGACTGCACGAAGGCCGTGATGCGACGAACTTGGTCCTGATAGCGGTCGTAATGGGAGCCACGCAATTGCAGCCGCGTGACCTTGCCGGCCAGCGCGAACTCCGCGCGCGACGTCTCGTTCGCATCGGCGACCTGGTAGACGTCGAGATGCGGGCCAAGATCGAGGATGACATCCGACTTGCCGAAGGCCTTGATGATGACCTGGATGAAGCCCTTGGCTGCCATCGAAAGCACGACGTAACCGCCGGCGCGGACCTCGGAATAGACCGTGTCGAGATCAATGAAACCGCCGCCCTGGGCCGAGCCCATCGGCGAGATCGTGTAGTCGGGCCACTCCGGCGCGTCACTCCCGCTCGGATAGTTGTTGCGAAAGTCCGTCGACATCGACTTCCACATCGGCGCGTTGTGGCCGAAGGGTGCTGCCCGCTTGCGCAGCGCATAGACCTTCGAATTTTGCGCGGCCGTGACCCCGGAGAGGCCGGCTTGCCAGGTGATCTTGGTGCGATCGAAATCCGATTGCAGTTCGACACTGTCGATGAAGCGGAAATCGCAGTTGCTGTCGTTCGTACCGGGATTGAAAGCATCGCCGACGATCAGCAGGGCATCACCCGGCTTCAGATTGTTGCGCTGGCCGGCGAGGTACATGACCGTGTCGCCTTTGTCCGGCCGGCGTGTCTCCGCCAGCCACGGCCGGATCGCATTCCAGGCCGGCCGTGCGGCGTCCAGTCGCTCGACCGTTTCGAAGGTCTGCGGCTTCTCGTCCGGCCCCGGTACGCTCTGCACTTTCGTGCCGATCTCGATCGACACTTGAGCGGGCACGCCGGTGACGAAGCTGCCCGGCTCGGGCGACAGTTTTAGCGGCGGCGCGGGCGGCGTTTCCAACGTGAAGGCAAGCCATGTCTCGGCGGCGACGCCGGGCCGCAGGCGGTAGCCGATCAGCCGGCCCATCTCCTGGAGCGACACGCGCTCCAGCGCGGTGCGAAGATAGGATTCGTTGGCGATGCGCTCTTGGTAGAAGGTGAGCACGTCGGCAGCGCAGGCGAATGCATCGATCAGGCCGATGGTGAAATCGTCATCGGCGCGGCTTTGCAGCTTGCCGAGCGGCGCGAACGCGGCAGAGGACAGCGCGGCGTGCAGGCTGTCGCGGAACTGGGCGTGGTCGCCGACGCGGTAGGCGATGGCGGAGAGGCCGTAGCGGTTCGAGATGCCTTGCGGCGTCTCGGCTTCAATGCCGGCGCAGCAGCCGCAGCTCTCGCTGCCGGCAGGCAGGGCATGAGGCTTGACGGTTGGAACCGGTAGCGTCATTTGCCGCCTCCCGCCTCAATGATGAGCCGGCCGCGCTCGCGGAAGCTCGGATTATTGGCGAGCTGCGCGATCTCGAGGCTTCCGATCGGGATCACCTCGTCATCCAGCGAGGTCGCGATCGGCGAGATCAGCCGCTGGAATTTTTCCGCCTGCACCGCCTCGACACCCTCGACCGCTTGTGCGGCCGCGATGATGCGGCTGAGATAGACGGGATCGCCGAAGGTGAAATTGTCGGGATGGAACAGGCCGAGCGTGCCATCGGGCAGCACCGCGCTCGACAGCACCGTCCGCACGGCCTGCGCGACATCGGCGCGGAAATAGTCCGGCTTGACGCAGACATGCAGTGTGACGTCGAGCGGCACATAGCGCGGCGGTCGTACGTCGAGGTCGTAGCCGGCCATCCTGAACCGCTCGAGATGGTTGCGCAGTTGCGTAGCGAAGGGCGCGTCGACTACGCCGCCGCCGAAGCGGTCGGGCGTCACGAACACGGTGTGCCAGCTTCCGGTCCAGCGGAACGTTGCGGCCGCGCGCTGCACGTCGGCGCGTCGTTCACTGGCGGCGGCGTAATCGGCCGCCGTCACCGCGCGCTCCTGGGTACGGAACGCCTGTGGGGCATCTCGGCGGGCGGCTTCGATGTCCTCGGGCTCGACGCCGCCGGATGCGGGAAGCGGATTGCGTACAGCCGCGAACACGCCGTCCGTGGTGCTGACGATGTGGGCGATGGCTTCGGCGCCGACATTTCCGGATGTGCCGTTGCCGATCCGGTAGGTCGCCGTGAATGCGGTGTCTTCGGCCGGGCGCTTGCCGAGCAGGCCGTCACCGAACCGCAGCAGGGCGTGGCCGTGGTTGTCGATCTCGACCACGACATGCGGCGCATTGCCGGCGCTGTCGATCAGATCGCGCCGCGGCAGCCAGTGCTCGGTGATGCCGGCGACTTGTCCCGTGAGATCGACGATGGCAGGCGTGGCGTCGCGCGGCGACAAGAGCGAAAATGCGCTGGCCGCCCACCACGGCTTGTCGTTGCTGACGGGAACGGCGAGCAGCGCGCCGAGATCGAAGGATTGCGTCAACGGGCTGTTTGCCAGCACCGGGCGGAAGCGCGGCGGCAGCATGACGTCCGGGGACGAGGTGCAGCAATTGCCCGGCGCGCGCGAAGCCTGCTTCAAGCTGGCGCGCGGCATCACGCCGAGCTGTTCGGGCGGCAGCGTGCGGCCGTGATCGACGAGCACGATATTGCCGCGCGCAACACTGATCGCGAGCTCGGGGCGGTCCTCCACCGTCAGGCAAAGCGGGAAGGGCAGCGCGTCGGCCTCGCTCCAGGCGATCTCGGTGACGTCGACCAGGCCGTCGACCGGAGGCTCGTCGAACAGCCCGCCCGACGGATCGCTCGTAAGCGTCCTCTCGGTCAGCCGCACCGCCCAGCGATGGCCGGGATCGGCATCTGCGGCAGACAACGTCGTTGGGCTGATCACCTCCTCGAAGATCAGGATATCGCCGATGGCGAGCGTATCAATGTGGCCGCGCAACGTCGCACGCGTGGTGCCGCGGGGCAGGCAGCATCCGTTGTTGCCCCAGGCATAGAACGTGAGGTTGTTCTGTTGCTGGTCCAACTCGGCTGGCGCGACCGTTTCGAACACCTCGGCGCCACCGTCGATCGCGTCGTTCAATTCGCGCGAGCCCGGCGTCAGCACCGCGCCGAGGCCCGGCACGCGGGTGAGCAACTGCGTCCCCTTGGGCAGCGCGATCTTCTGCCCATTGACGTCGAAATGCACGAAGGCGCGGGCGTTGCAGCCCTCGTGCAAATGATAGTCGACCAGCCTCGCATGCCGCCGGACCGAGATGCGCTGCCGCGCGGTGGCGAGATAGGCTTCGTTGGCGACCGCATCTTGGCGATAGGCGAGGTTGTCGGCGGCATAGGCGAGCAGCTCGACCAGGGTCACGCCGAGATCCGCCGCCGAACGCTCCTGCCAGCCGGGCACCAGCAGGCTCAGCCTGTCAAGCATTAGCCGGCGAAAACCCTGATAGTCGCGCGCGAGATAGTCGATCTCCGGCCTCAAGCGCGGCACGGGCGGGCACGGCGCGGTGCCTGCGCAGTCATAATCCGAGGGGCATTCGACCTTGAAGGTGAAGTCGATCGCCGACAGCTTCGGATCGAACCCGGCCGGCGGCAGGGCCGAGCCGGAATTGGCGAAGATGCCGAAATTGTAGATCGAATAATCCCCGCTGCTGTCGGTCCGGACGACCAGCGTGCGGGCGAGATCGTCGACGGTGTCGACCAGGCCGGGCTCGGCCTCGGCCGGCAGCGCGTCGGCCGGCGCGCACCAGACCACGCCGACGGTCGCGATCCGCTCGCCGCCGGTGATGCGCAGATTGTCCGGCGAGAGCGTGAAGCCGGAATGCAGCAGCCGCACCAGCAGGGTCTGTTGCCGTGGCGCGCCGGGCGGAGAAGCGAGGTCGAGCACCTCGATGAATGCGATGGCGTTGGCGCTGCCCTTGGCCTCGAGCACCTCGAGCCGGCGCGGGTCGCAGCAACGTTGCTTCATGCCGCGCCTCCCGGAACCGCAAAGCTTGCGACGTGGCTGGTGCGGTCGGCCAGCACCACGTAGCGGATCTCGACCCGCAGCACCGCATCGTCATTGATCACCTGGACCGAGGTGACGGCGATCAGATGCGACAGGTGCTGATGCAGCGCGGCCTGGGCCAGCATCTGCGTGGTCGCGGCGAGCGTCACCGAATTGGGCTCGAACACCAGCGCCAGGAGTCCCGCGCCGAAATCCGGCCGCATCACCCGCTCGCCCTGCATCGTGAACAGCACCTGCTCGATCAGGTCGCGGATGTGATCGGGACGGCCGGTCGTGGCCGTGCGGCCCTGGTCGTCGAAATGATAGGGGAAATCGAGTTCGCTGCTCACGCCGTCCTCCCCTCAGGTTGCCAGCACGCGCGTCTGCGCCACGACGGGCAGCATCGGGGTGCCCGTCGGCGTGCAGACGGATTGCCCCATCATGGTCGCGGCCGGTGCGCCGCCGATCATCACCCGTGCGGCGCCCACTACCATCTGCGCCGTGACGCAAGGCGGCGCCGAGCCGGTGAGCGAGCAGGCCGCGATCGCATAGGGGCTGGTGAGATTGACCGCGGGCTGGCCCGACAGCATCACGCGCGGGAACGGCGCGATCGGCGTCGCCTGTCCGGCATGGCTGCACAATACCGTGGCGCCGAGATGCAAGACGGGAGCGGGCATGTGCGTCTCCTAGATCACGGTGAGCGCGCCGAGATTCACGTCGACGGTCGGTCCGGTCATGGTGATGACCGCGCCTTTGCCGTTGGAAATGGTGATGCCGACGTCGCTGACCGAGATCATCGCGCCCGTCGTGGTCTGCATCAGGATGCCGCCGGTCGGGCCCGGCACGTCGCTGATGGTGAGACCGTTCTTCAAGGGGGTTTGCAGGGTGATGCCGGGGACGCCGGGTGGCACTGCGTGCGCCAGTACCGGCACCTCCGCGGCACTGCCCCAGTAGCACCCGACCCAGATCGGATAGTCGGGGTCGCCGCGCTCGAACTCGATCCAGACCCCGGCGCCGATGATCGGCACCGTGAAGAAACCGGCATTGATGCCTGCGGTCGGCACGCAAGGCATCGCCCAGCTCGTCGGTATCACGGCGCCGACGTCGGGCACCATCACCTGGATCCGGCCGATCTGAAGCGGATCGATATTGTTGATCACCACCGCGCGATACTTTCCGAAAAGTGGCGCATCGCTCATGTCGGCACCTGCGGAACGGTCGAGATCAGCGCGTTGCGTGCGAGCGAGAATGATTGCTTGTAGGAGCCGCGCTCGATCTCGTGGGTGACGTTCTTGACGTAATAGAGCCCGTCGAACGGGAGGCCTGCGCCGCGCACGCCAACCAGTTGCCGCGACTTCAGAACGCGGCCATATCTGGCGACGTCGAGCTTGCCGCTCCCGAACACGCTGTCGCTGTGCTGGCTGGCGTAAGCGAGCCCCGCCATCAGCGCCTGCGGCGCGGACAGATGCGCGGTGTTGGAGAGCTTCTCGATCTTCGGCGGCAGCGGCGGCACCACGCCGAGCGGCGGGCTCATCGGCGTGATGTCGGGGATCGGCACCGGGATCGGCGCCTTGCTGTTGGCCTCCTGGAAGAACACGATCGGCATGACCTTGCGTTCCTTGTCGAAGTTGAACGAGATTTCCTCGACATTGGTGAGCGCGTCCATGTTGGTGGTGAGTGCCGGCTGCGGCGCGCCAAAGCGGATTTCCGGTCCCCAATAGGCCTTGGAGGCACCGGGCGCGGGACCGGCTTCGAGATAGAAGACGTAGCCGGCTTCACCCGCGAGCTTCTTGACGTAGGCGTAGTCGCTGCCCTTCTGCTGCGGGATCTGCTGGACCGGGATCGGCGGGATATCGAGCACGCTCGGGATCACCATCGGGATCACGCCGAGTGCTGCGTATTTGGCAAGGATGGCCAGCACGCGCACCGAGGGCGGCATCGCCGGGAAGGGCAGGCCCGGCAGCTCGATGATGTCCATCAGCGCCGACATGTCCTTGCCCTTGATCACCAGCTTGCCGACGCCGCCGCTGCCCGGCTGTGTCTCGACATTGGTGACCATGCCGTCGATGACGGACTCGGCCATGCCGTTGATGGTGACGATCAGCACCACGCGCAGCAGCGGCGGCAGCGCGCCGCCGCCGGCAAGCAGGAAGATGGTGCGCAGCGGCGAGCGCACCGGCAGGTCGAAAGTCAGCTCGAATCCGCTCTGCGCATCGCCCGATCCGATCTCGATCTTGGCATGGGTCAGCGTCTCCAGCACCTCGCGCGGCGCCGGCACCGGCGCCGGGCCGATCTGGAGCGAGAGCTGGACGCCACCCTGCATCATCGGGAATCGTCTCCCTAAAGCCCGTTCGGGCGCGGGATCTGCACGCGCTCAC
Source organism: Bradyrhizobium sp. MOS001 (assembly GCF_004634465.1). Classification (NCBI taxonomy): domain Bacteria; kingdom Pseudomonadati; phylum Pseudomonadota; class Alphaproteobacteria; order Hyphomicrobiales; family Nitrobacteraceae; genus Bradyrhizobium; species Bradyrhizobium sp. MOS001. Next base: position 52,355 of record NZ_SPVJ01000036.1, on the reverse strand, counting down.
CGGGCGTGTCGGTGAGTTCGAGCGGATCGGTCACGACATTGGCGTCGGCGATCCGCCAATACAGTTCGGGGTCGCCAAGCGTTGCGGAGGCGAGCGTGTCGGGCCGGGCGCCGGCATTGACGATGTGTTCGCCGGCGATGCCGATGTCGCGCCCCTGGGGGATGAAGCGGCGCAGCACATAGGCGACACCGGGATCGTCGGCGCTGCGCTTGAGCCGTCCGATCGCGGTGCCGTGATAGCGGCTGTTCGGCGGAAAACTATTGTCCGGAAACGCGCCGGCATCGATCAGCATCTGGACGGGATCCGAGGACATCATGTGCTCCGTCAGGGCAGGCTGGAAAGACCAAGCGAGGCCAGTGAGGCGCTCCCGGTCAGGCCGGCAAGCGTCTCGCGATTGCGCAGGTAATTGAGGAAGATGGTGCCGCCACGATGCGAGAAGCCGAGATCGTCGGTGCTCATCACATGCAGCCCGAGCGAGACCTTTGCGCGGATCGGATTGAGCGCGGGATCGAACGCTTCCTCGACGATGGAGAACTCGGCGACGCGCACCGGCGCGACCCGGTTCTTGCTCCAGACGAACAGAGTGAGCGGCGCCTCCGGCGGCAGGATCTCGAGCGTGCCGCCATCGGCCTGGCTTGCGATGCCGAGCAGATCGTCGACGCTCGGATTGACGAGCGCCTCGAGCACCGCGAGCTGCGGCGCGATGCCGAAGGCGACCGCATTGGCGTGCGCGTCGGGATCGGCGAGCTGGTCGGTGGCGTCGATCTCGGCGTCGAGCTTGATGGTCTCGATCGCGGGCCCTTTCAGCCGGAACGGTTGCGCCCGCCCGCCGGCCGAGCCGTCGCCGCCGGTGCCCTGCACCTGGTAGCTGCGGCTCAGCGTGTCCGGATTGTACTGGAGCGCGATCTGCCGTCGCACCGTGCCGCCGCCCGGCGCCAGCACCACGAGGCCGCCCTTGATCAGTTTTGGGGACGAGGTGAGGCCGGTCATGGCAGGCGATCCCCCGATGGGCCGCGCGACGGTGGCAGCCGTTTCATCTGAAGGTCGAGCCGCAAGTCGCGCTGATAGCGTTCAAGACTGCCCGGTGCGAACGCGGCAATCCGGAGCGTCGTATCGACGGCGCGGTTGACGTAGAGCGTCAGGCCCCGCTGCGCGTACACGTATTCATTGGCTTCGACCTCGAACGTCCCCTGGAACGAATTGAGCCTTGTCTCCGGCTCGCCGAGTGCGTCGAGCAACGACGGCAGCGGCTCGACGAGGACGACGTCGGTCGCATCGATCAGCACCACCGTGCCGTCGTTTGCCCATACCCGCGCGCCTCGCGCGAAGCCTGCGGCCGCGGCGTTGAACCAGTCGGTCCGGTGCCTGGCGCTGCCGAGCGCGCCCTGTCCATGCCAGGAGCGGTCGAGATCGAACACGGCTGCGACGTCGTCGAGGGAGGTCGGGTGCGCGAGGCCTGCGAACGAACGCAGGTCGCGGCCGGCGAGCAGCCGCAGCGGTGACAGAGCGAGATCCGACGGGCGCGCGGCTTGCATCGCTCAGCCTCCGATCTTCTTGACGTCGCCCTGGAAATAGGCGGCGTAGAGGTTGCGGATGCCGACGACGTTGACGAGCTTCACCGCCTCCGCATATGAGGAATAGCGTCGGCGTGATGCCGGCTGCACGGTGATCGGTTTGAGCTTTGCATATGCGGGGCCCTCAACCGCCTCGCGCAGCTTGGGATCGTTGACCCGCGGTGCGACATTCTCCCAGGCGATCTCGTCGAAGAGCGAATCGACGCCTTCGATCAGCGTATTGTTTTCGTTGGAGCCGTCGCCGAAAGTATTGGCGAAATTGTCGTATTCCGTGGTCCGCAGCGTGTGGATATATTCGTGGATCAGCGTCTGGAACATGTCCCACAGGAAATCGCGATCTTTGTCCGAGTCGGCCTTCTTGAAGATCTGGATGTTGATGTCGCCGAGATTGGCGGAGGCATCCCAGCCGCGGTCGATTTCGTTCAGCTTGTCGACCTGCGCGGCCGTGCTGGTGAAGTCGTCGGCGATCTGGTCGAGGATGATCGCCTCGTCGCCCACGGGATTGTTGCTGGCATCGAAATGCGGTGAGGCATTGAGCTTGCGATTGATGGCGCGCACGCGGTCGTTGGCCTGAAAGAAATACCGCATCAGCGCCTTCGCCTTGTCGCGCTTCTCGGTGCTGTCCATGCCCGCGAGCTCGGCCTCGGTCTCGGCGAACAGGTCGTGGATGTTGCCGCGCGCGCCGAGCGTATCGGCTTTCAGCTCGGGATGCTTCGACCGGTCGTAGTACTCGCCGAACACCTTGTCGGTTTCGTCCTTGCTGGCCTTGCCGATCCGCTCGAACTCCGCAAGCTGGTGCACCTTGTTCGGATCGCCGTGCTCCGCGGTCCCCTTGTCCTTGACCATTTCATCCCAGTAGTCCTGGATCATGCCGGGCATCAGCAGGCGCAAGGCGTCGTCGTACTTCTTCTTGCCCGCCGGGGAGTTGTCGAATGGCAGCGGGCTGCTGGGGTCGGGCCTCAGCGCCACCGCGATGTCTGCCTTCTTCGCGGCATCGGGTTCGACCGTCGTCGACAGATCGCCGGCGCTGGTGATCAGCGTGACGTCGCGGAACACGCCCTGAAGCATGACGTCGTATTTGTCGAGGATCCTTTCCGTCGCGTCAGCCTGCTGTTTGAGCGTTGCTTTCTTCGCCGGATCGCTTTCGTCCTCGGCCTGGTCGCTGAGGAGGTCGAACCGGCGGGCGATGTCGGCGCGCTCGCGGCCGAGTTCCTCCGTGGCCTTCGCCCGCTCGGCCGGCGCGAGCGCGAACACCTCCGCGGCGATGGTGGCGACCTCGTCGTGGCCCGCTGCCGTCGCAATCCGGATCTTGATGGCCATGGCATCGTAGGCGAAGGTCGGCGCGCCCTTGCCCGGTTCGCCCAGCGGCTCGACGTCGCCCTTGGCGAGCGCGTCGCGTCCGCCGCGAAAGCGGGTTGCGAAGAAGCGCTTCAACCTCTTGTACTCGGCGCCGTCGATGTCGGATTCGAGCTCGGTGACGCTGAGTTTGCCTGAACCGAACATGATCCTCAGTGCGGCGATATCGCTCAGCTCGAGCAGGTCGAGGATCGCGTTCTCGTCGTCATCAAGTGTGGGGCCGTCCTGCATCTCCAGGATCAACAGCGCCTTTTGGGCTGGATCGAGCTTGAACTCGGCCTGGCCGGCTTTCCACCGACGGACGATCGCACGCGCCTTGTTGTCGCTGTCGAAGCTGCCTTCGATCGCCGCGGACTTGGTGATCTTTTCGAGATAGGCGAGCAGCTCCTTGTCGCCGAAATTGCCCTCGGCGCCGAAGAACACGGCGATCGATTCGTACCAGGCGAGCCGCTGCACCGCCGCTGGCGGCACGGTCGCGCCGCGCTGCTGCACGACATGGGCGAGCTCGTGCGCCAGAATGTGCCGGCCACGTGGGCTTTGCGGATTGTATGCGCCGTCGCCGAACACGATGTGGGCGCCCGCGGTGTAGGCGGTTGCGCGGATCGCACGGGCCGAGGCTGCGGCCTGCGCGTCGGTGTGGATCCGCACATGGCTGAAGTCGGACCGGAATTGGCGTTCCATCGTCTCGCGTGTCGGAGCGCCGAGTGGCGAGCCTGCCGATCCGACCACCGCGGATACCGCGCCCGGCGCGGCCTGTCCCGTCGTGCCAGCAGAGCGTGGAAGCGGCGACAGCACCGGGGCCGGGCCAGCCGGCTGCGATGGCCGCAGGGCGTTCTCGGCCGCGTGCTCGGCTTCGCTCTCGAAGCGGTCGCGGGCCGGACGAAGCTCGAGCGAAGGCGCATGGGCCGGCGAGGATTGCTTCGGCACTGCCTTTGGTGCGGCATGCACGGTCATAGCTTGCCTCGCGGAGCGCCGGCGCCGGATGTCGTGGTCAATCGTGCCGCGATCCGATCGGCGACGGCGCGCGGCGCCTCGGCATGGACGGCGCTCGCCTCGGACCCCGTGAGCCGCTGTTGCAAGGCCTGTCCGATTGCGTCGGCAAGTCCCGCAGCTTCGGAGTGTCGCGACGCATCGACGACGAGACGTCCAATCCGGATATCGATAGCGGCGTGTTTCATGGCCCGACTCCCGGCCAAGGCCGCTCGAGCTTGGAGAACTCGGCACGCACCGCGGCATTGATCGCGTCCTGCTCGATCCGTCCGCCGCCGGCGGCGGCCAGGAAGGCGGCGTTAAGCGCGATGGCGCGGATGTTGCCGCCGGTCAGTTGCAGTCTGGCGAGGCCTGCGAAATCCACCTTGCCGAGCGGTGCATCGGAGGGGAACTGCATGCGCCACAATGTTTCGCGCGCGGCAGCGTCAGGGTAGGGGAACTGGACCACGTAGCGGATGCGGCGCAGGAAGGCGCGGTCGAGCGCGCTCTTCATGTTGGTGGTGAGGATCACGAGCCCGCGATAGGTCTCGATCCGCTGCAAGAGGTAGGCGATCTCGATATTAGCGAAGCGGTCATGGCTGTCGCGCACCTCGCTGCGCTTGCCGAACAGCGCATCGGCCTCGTCGAACAGCAGGATGGCGCCGCTGGTCTCCGCGGCCTCGAACAGCCGGCTCAGATTCTTCTCGGTCTCGCCGATATATTTGCTGACCACGCTGGCAAGATCGATGCGGTAGAGATCAAGTGCGGCCGCGCTCGCGATCGCTTCGGCCGCGTAGGTCTTGCCGGTGCCGGATTCGCCGACGAACAGCGCGGCGGTTCCGAGCCCGCGGCCGTTATGCGCGGCAAAGCCCCAGTCGCCATGGACGCGCGGCCGGTGCTGCAATTCATTCGCGATGGCGCGGAGCTGCGCGGTTACCACCGGGGGCGCGACCAGGTCGTCGAAGCCAACGCGGCTGTCGATCCGCTGCGCCAGCGTGTCAAGCCCGCCGCGCACCGCGGCGCGGCAGAGCCGCCATACCGCCGGCCCGAGCAGAGCGGGATCGGCCTGGGTCTCGGCGAGGGCTTCGGTGACCACGAGGCGCAGGTCGGCGGCGGGGACGTCGAACTGCCGCAGCGCCGGGCGCAGCGCGGCTGCGAGCGCGGCGGCCTGCTCGCGCGTAAGCCCGCGCAAGGCTGCGACCTGCCGCGCGGCGGCCGGGGCATCGGCGACCTGGAGCCGCAGCATGCGGCGCTGCCGCAGTCGCGACAAGCGGGCCGGCTCCGGCGCGTTGAGCACGATCGCGGGTCCCATCAGATGGGCGAGCAGCGTCATCGCATGCGCCTCGGCATCCGCCGCCTCGATCGGGCGGTCGAGCTCGAGCGCGATGATGGCATCCGAGAGCGCGGCCTCGCGGTCGAGCAGACGGGCGATCTCGGCGAGCTCGCGCGGATCGTGCGGCAGGTCGCGGGCGTGCAACCACAGGCCGTTCGCACCGAGGCAGGCGAGCGCGGCGCGCGCGAGGTCGCGCTGCGGCTCGATCTCGCCGCGAGCGTGACCCAGGGTGGCCAGGGCGGCCGCGCCCGTGCCGAGCGCGTGCGCGATCGTGTTCGCCTGTGGTGTATCGGGCTCGATGGATCCGACCGGCTCGCAGCGAACGAGCCCGATCAGGCGGGCATCCATCGCGGGGACGCCGGTCAGGTAGTGCAGCACGCGCTCGTCGATCTGGATCGGGCGGCGCGGCGGCGCCTCGCGGCCCTCGCATGCGATCAGGCGCCAGCGCCGCAACGGCCGGAGCGGCGAGAGCGCATCCCAATGTGGTTCGCTCAGCATCTGCATGGCGAAATTGAACGTCGGCTGCGTGCTCGCGATGGCTTCGGGCGCTTGCGCCATCGCCACGCCGACGAGGCGACGCAGCGCACTGTCGAGCTCGACGCCGGCCGCGAGCAGCACGACGTCGCGCTCGAACGCCGACAGGCCGAACAGCTTGGTCAGCGCCTCGAGCGCGGGCTCGAAATCATCGGCGCATTCCGGCGGAGGCGGCTCGGCGTTGGCCGATGTATCGCGCAACTGCCGTGCGAGTCGCCCGCGCAGCGCAGCGAACTGCGCCGCCAGCCAATGCTGGTTGCGGCTGGCCCAATCGAGCACGGGCTGCGCTTGCGGTCTGTCGTGCATGTTCATGGCGGCACGCTCAGGGTTTGCGAGGCATCGAAAGCGGGCGCATCGCCGCTGAGATCGAGCAGGAGGCTGTCGACGCCGTCGATGCGCAACCGCGCCGGATAGGCCCCGGCGGGAAGCGTCGCGGGGAAGTCGAACACCAGCGGATCGGTGGCCGCGCTGCGCGGTTTGGCGGTGGCTTCCGCCGTGCCGAGGACGAGGCTCGCGCGCTGCCGCGGCTGCACCTGCGGCCGCGAGAATAGGGTGGCCGTGACGCGCAGCGGCGCAGTCTTGCGCAGCACGGTCGCTGCGGGCAGCGAAAGTCCGGCATCGGCTGCAATGACCAGTGCTGGGGCGATGACCAGGGCCACCGCGTTGGTCTCGCGCTCATTGGCTTCGCCGGCCGGCAGCAGGCGCAGCGTGAGGCTCCATTGCCCCGGCGCGAGCGCTGCCTGCGCGGCAGCATCGTTCGGCAGCGTCACGGTGAGCTCGGTGCCGTCGTCGTTGGGTGCGCCCGGCACCAGTTCAAAAGGCGCCGGAAATAGCGGGTGCGCCAGCCGCACGTGAAAATTGCTGCCGCTGAGGCGAATGCCGGAGAGCACCACGGGCTCGCCAAGCCGTGCGCCGGCCTGCTTGTTCTGCGGCGTCGCCGCAAACAGCGTCGGCAGCGGAGGCAACGTGTCGGGATTGACGACGACGCCGCGGTCGCGCTTGGTCGCGGGATCGATGATCCCGCGCGACAGCACCGGCAGCGGCGAGACTGCGGGCTTCGTGGCTTCGATCAGCACCACCGACACCACATAGGCGGCCGTCGGCCGGTAATGCGACTGGATGGCCGCCCATAGTCGTGACATCTCCTCCGGCCCCATCACAGCCGGCGTGATCTTGATCAACTCGGCCTGATCGGCAAGGTCGGCGGCAGCGAGCGCCTGGAACGCTGGCGGCAGCATCGCGACGTCGAGCGGATTGGGATTGAGCGCGCGCTGCACCGCGGCGCGATCGAGCACCGGGCGCTCGTGCAACAGATGCATCCCATAGCCGAGCAGGATTTCGGCCTGGCAGTCGACCCGCGCGTAGGCCGTCAGCAGATAGTGCAGGTCGAGTGCGAGCGGTGCGTTGGTCAGTCGCTCGCCGCTGGTCGAGGACCGCGACGGCAGGGAGCGGTTGCGCCAGCCCGGGTTCGGCGTCACCTGATGCAGGAACAGATTGAGCCGCGGCTGCTCTTCAGGGCTGGCGAGGTCGATCGTGTCGGGCGCAACCGCACTGACATTGACGGTGCCGCCGACCGCGGGCCCGGCCTCGATCAACCCGTTGTCGAGCAGGTTGCGCAGCACTGCGCTGACCGCGCCGATCGCGAGCGGCGAACTCATGCGCGGCCTCCGGGTCCAGGGCGGCGCAGATAGTCGGATAGCGACACCGACGGCTTTGATGCGGGCTTAACGGCGCGTGCCGTGCGTGGGGGCTCCGGCGAGCGGATGTCGATGCGGTCGATCGTCACCTTGATCACCGGCGGTGTCTCGCGCCGGCGCTGCGCCTGGCCGGCGAGCACGGTCTGGCCGAGCGGAAGCGCCGGCGGTGTTGCAGCTTCGTTTCGGGGGCGGGGCGTGTCGCGCAAGACCGTGTCACGCGGCTGTGTGCCGCGCGGCGGATCGCGCGGGTCGGCAGGCAGAGGGTCATCGACAGGCGATCTCGACGGCGCGTCGGTCGATTGAAGCGGCGGCGCGGCAGCTGCGACCTTGGCCTCGAGACGCAACGGTGCGCCTTCGTTGTCCGGCTCCATTTGTCTGCGCTGCGGCGCCTGCACGCCAGTGGCAGGATCGTCTGCGCCGGTGATGTTCGGCAATGCCGCCGGCGAGGATGCCGGTGTCTGTCTTTCATCCAGTCTTGTCTCGTGCATCGGAGCATCGTCATTCCGGGGCGGGGCGGCAAAACGCGGCGGCAGGGCAACGCGTGCTGCGCCGGGAATCGGTTCGCCGCGGCCGATGCGTGCAAGATTTTGCAGGAGGCCCGTCATGACGCGCCCGCAAGTTGCAGGTAGGCGGCGCGGCGGGTGTGCGGCAATGCCAGCACCTCGGCTTCGCTCCAGCCATATTCGCGCGCGAGGGCGTCGACTTCGAGCAGGCTACGCTCGGCCGCGGCCTGCACCTCGGTCCAGAGCGCCGGCGCGATGTCGATCACGGCCTGCCAGGCGTGGCCGCAATCGGGGCAGTCGAGCGCGAAACTGAGCACCGCTCCGGGATCGCAACGTTCGAGCTCGGCCTCGATCCTGTGCAGGATGTCCGGCGCAGCCGGGGGCGCCTCACCGAGGCAGCGCGCGAGCAACAGTTTTGTTGCGGCACCGGAATCGCAGGTCGCGGCGAGGCTTGCAAGATCTGAAAGCATCGGCAGCCGCAGGGCCAGCTCGCTGCCTCCGTTCGTGATGCGCGGCGGCACGGCGTCAGCCGGTGGTGCAAGTCCGTCCGCGAGCACTGCACTGTCCGCCGTGAACTCGCAGTCGGTGTGACAAATGGGGCAGGCGGCGCGCAGCCGCCACGGCGCGCCGAACAATCGCGTGCGCAAGGCCAGCAGCGCGACATTGCCTGTGCCGATCGAGTCCGTCGGCGCTGCGCCCGCCGCCGCGAACAGGGCATCATCGCGCTGGCGCTGCGCGCGGCCGGCGGCCCGGTCCCACAGCGCCAGGATGTCCTGCTCGCGTTGTGCGGTGGCGGAGAGCATGGGCGGCCTCAGGCCGGATCGGTGAAAGTGGGCTCGGACGGCTCGGCGACCGCCTGATCGCGCTCCCATCCCTCGTTCTCCAGCTTGATGTGCTGGATCGCCACCGCATTGGCGTTGGCGTCGAGATCGGGCAACGACTGGTATTCGGAGACCCAGCAGCGGTATAGCTTGTAGGCCAGCGCGAGCTGCCCGGCCTCGTTGTAGACCTCGAGGATGATGTCCTTGCGGAAATCCTTCAGCGAAACCTCGGCGCCAAGTCCTGCACCGAAATGCCAGACCTTGTTGGCCCATTTCTCGAACTCGGTGTCGTGGGTGACGCCGCGATCGAGCGTGATCGCCTCGAACTTGCTGCGTCCGGGCGACTTGCGTCCCGTCGAGGGATCGCCGCCTTCGCGGTGCTCGACCACCTCGGTGGTGCGTTTCAGCGCCGACACCTTGCTGATGCCGGCGACGTAGCGACCGTCCCATTTCACGCGGAACTTGAAGTTCTTGTAGGGATCGAAGCGCTGCGGATTGACCGAGAACTGTGCCATTTGCTTGCCTCAGGTGTCTTTGCCTCAGGTTGGGATGTCGCCGGCGATCTGCTGGATCTTGATGACGACGAACTCGGCGGGCTTCAGCGGCGCGAAGCCGACGATGATGTTGACGATGCCGAGATTGATGTCGGCCTGCGTCGTGCTCTCGCGGTCGCATTTGACGAAATAGGCCTCGCGCGGCGAGCGGCCCTGGAACGCGCCCTGCCGGAACAGGCCCTGCAAGAAGGCGCCGATGTTGAGCCTGATCTGTGCCCAGAGCGGCTCGTCATTGGGCTCGAACACCACCCATTGCGTGCCGCGGTAGAGGCTCTCCTCCAGAAACAGTGCCATGCGCCGTACCGGAACGTATTTCCATTCCGAGCCGCGGTCGTTCTGGCCGTGCAGCGTGCGCGCGCCCCAGACCACGTTGCCGTAGACCGGCAGCGTGCGCAGGCAGTTGACGCCGATCGGATTGAGCTGGCCGTTCTCGGCGTCGCTCAAGCTCAACGCGAAGCCGACGCCGCCGTTGACGCTGGCATCGGTGCCGGCCGGCGCCTTCCAGACCCCGCGCGTGGCGTCGGTCCGGGCGTAGACGCCGGCGACGAAGCCGCAAGGTGGAAAGTCGCGCACGACGCCGGATTGCAGCGGATCGGCCTGCATCACCCACGGGTAGTACAGCGCGGAGAAATTGCCGTCCGAGCCGGTCAGGCCGGCCTCGCCGTTGGCGCCGCTCATGTTGGCGACGGTCTCGTTCTGGAGGCTGTCGATGATCAGGAACGCACGGCGGACGTGGCAGCGTTGCTGTAGCTTGGCGAGTGCGCCCTGGGTTGTTGAATTGACGTTGGTGAGGCCGGGCACGCAGACCAGGTTGAAGATGTCGATACGATCGACGATCCCGCCGGTCGCGAACAGCGGATCGATCGCGCTCACGAACGGACCGTCATTAGCGGAGAGGACCGTGCCATCGGCGCCGCCCGTAAATGGTTTCGTGGCCGGGGTCGGCACCGTCGTTGACGCCGTGGTCAGCTTGTCCATGAAGGCGGAGCGGCCGTTGACGACGCTCGGCGCGTAGCGCGGATCCGCCTTGTTCATCGACAGGTCCTGGAACGTCTCCACGATGTCAGTCCTCGGCGACGGGCCGATGACGTCGAGCCGGAAGCGGGTGCTGTCGTCCGCACGCAGCGTCAGCCGGCCGCTGTAGGAGTTGGCCCACAGGCCCGGAGAACTCGCCTCGATACCGAGATCGTTGATCGCGCAGGTCGCGGTCTTCGCGTCGTTGGCGGGCGTTCCCGAATTGAACAGCGCGATCCGCACGACGTAGGCGTCGCTGCCGCCGTTGTCGAAGAATTGGCGCACGGCGTAGCCGAGATTGGCGCGGCGGTCGAGCCCGCCATAGGCGCGCTCATAGTCGGCAAAGCTCGAGATGCGCGCGGCACGGTCAACGGGGCCGCGCGGCGCCCAGCCGATGAACAGCGCGATCGACGTCGCCACGCCCGAGATCGAGCGCACCCCGCTGGAGATTTCCTCGATATAGACGCCGGGTTGCAGAAGGGCTGAGGGCATGTCGGCTCCTGTGATTTGGCGGTCCGTCTTCCTTGGTCAGACCGCGGCGATGGTCTTGCCTGGCCGGCGGGCGCGCCGCTGGCGCGGCCGGCGCCTCGGGCCGGGCGGATCCCGAATGGCTTCCGACAGGGATTGCGTCGTGATCTCGGTGATGGCCGTGCGGTGCGGCCGCAGCTCGTAGAGCGCGCCGCTTTCGCCGCTTGCGACGATGGTGACGACCTTCATCCGCGGCCGGCTGTGCAGAAGGCTCGCGAGGCTGTCGCGCTCGTCCGGCGCCTTCTGTGCCACCACGAGGACGTCGGCCCGGGTGCGGCGTGCCTCCGTTGCCAGATTGGCGTCGTCACTCGTCCCGACTACGGACAACGCCGGATCTTTCGCGACGACATGCTCGAGAAGATCGGTCATCAGTCTCGGAAATCCCGCAATGAGGATGCGTCTCTGTCGCAATGGCCACCTTTGCGGTGAGCCTTGCACAAGGCGCGACGGCGCGATTGAACCAAAGGGTCTAGCGAGGATGGAGTTGATGGTCCGGACCATGCCCGCGGCGTCGAGACCGCGATGACGCAAACGGGCGCGCAATTCACCGCGACATGGCGGCTTCGCGCGCGATGCCGGCCCGGAGGATCTAGGCCGAAAGGTCTAGCGGGTCTGGATCCGCGACGATGCAGACGCGGCCGCGCCATTCGCGTGCAGATGCTTGCTGATCTCGCCGCGCCGGCGAATCTGCAATTTGCTGAGCACGTTGTGCATGTGGTTCTTCACGGTCGAATTGCGGATCCGCAAGGCTCGTGCGATCTCTTTGTTCGACAGCCCTTCGCCGACGAAGCGAATGATCTCGTGCTCGCGTGGTGTCAGCGTGTCGACGCCGGCGGCCGGCGCTCGCGTGACGGTCCGCGCAGAGAGCAGCGCGAGGCGGCCGAACAGGGCGGCGGCGACCTTGGGCGAGCACACGAGCTCGTCGCGCATCGCGTTATGGACGGCGGCGACGACGTCGCTGATCGAACCTTCGCGCAGCACGAAGCCGGACACGCCGGCCTCTGCGCAGGCCAGGATGTCCTGCTCGGCTTCGGCGACCGCGATGGCGACGACCTTCAACGCCGGCGCCAGCGCGCGGCAGGCCGCCGATTGCTGCAAGCCCTGCGGGGTCGCTATGTCGACCAGCAGCACCTGTGCGCCGCTGTCGACGACTTGCTCAGGCGGGGTCGCAAGATCGCCGTGTCCGGCGATGCGTAAGCATTCCTGCCGGGCCAGGCAGGAACTGAGGCCTTCGCAGAGCAGGCGCACATCGCTGAGGATGAAGAGGCTGATGGGTATGAGGCCGCCGTCCGGCTCGGCGGGCGGCGGTGATGCATGCGAAGCGGTGAGGTGGGAATGCGGCGGGACGTGGCGCCCTGCCGAAAATGACGCATTGGACGACATGCCTGCCTCCCGATTGCCAACTCACAACCGTGTTTGCCGCCGCGCCCAGTTGAAGGCCACCAAGATCAAAAAGTTGTATCTTTAATACATTTCCCCTTGAAATTGAGTATCGCGCGTTTTGACGTCGCTGACAAGCACCGACACGGCATCCCGACATGTCGGGGGCGTTTCGACGCATGTGAAGCGGACGATTGACAGGCAGCAATTTAATTTATCAGCGCTGCGCGTGCGGATTGAGATCTGGCCTCTCAGGCCACGACCTTGGCGCCGGCGGCGCCGAGACGCTGGCGTTCCTTTGCGAGATGATCGCCAATCGCACCGCCCGACATCGGCTTTGCGAAGTAGTCGCCCTGGATGAAGTCGCATCCCAGGCGGCGCAGGCTGTCGAGCTGGGCGCGCGTCTCGACGCCCTCGGCGACGCAAGCGATCTCCATGTCGTCGCACAGGCCGGCGAGAGACTTGATGATCTTGTGACTCACCGGATTTTCGTTGATGTCGGCGACGAAGCTGCGGTCGATCTTGATCTTGTCGAGCGGCAGCCGATGCACGTGGCTCAGCGAGGAATAGCCGGTGCCGAAATCGTCCAGTGAAATGCCGCAGCCCATGGCCTTCAGCGTCGCGATCGACTGCTGCGCGCGCACGAAGTCGAAGGTGACGGCGGTCTCGGTGATCTCGAAGTCGATCCGGTGCGGCGGAAACCCGCTCTTCTCGATGATCGAGATCAGCGGCAAAATGCCCTCGGCTGCGCAGACATCGTGGGCGGAGAGGTTGAACGACAGGCGGATGTGGTCGGGCCAGGCCCTTGCCGTCGCGAGCGCGCGGACCAGCAGCGCCTGCGTCAGCGGCCGGATCAAGCCGATGCGCTCTGCGGCCGGAATGAAGTCGGCCGGCGAGACCAGGCCGAGGCGGGAGCTGTGCCAGCGCGCCAGGACTTCGAAGCCGGCGGTGTGCTCGCTCATGGCGTCCACGATCGGCTGGAACACCAGGTCCATCTCGGTGCTGAAATCGGCGGTGCGGAGCAAGTTCTCGATGACGCCGCGGCTGCGGATCTCGGCCTCGAGCTCGCTCGAGAAGATCACGGTGCGGCCGCGCAGATGGCGCTTGGCGTGATAGAGCGAGTAGTCGGCGCATTCATAGAGCGCTTCGGCGCAGGTCGCCGAGCTTGGGAACAGCGCGAAGCCGATCGAGCAGGACAGCCCGGTATGGGCGGTGTCGAGCTGGTAGGGCAACTTGACCTGTTCGCCGATGCGCTGGCCGAGCCGCATCAAATCGTCATCTTCGGGATCGCCGCACACCACGAGGCCGAACTCGTCGCCGCCGAGCCGGGCAAATTCCACCCGCTGCGGGCCGAAGCCCTCGCAAACTTCGCGGATGCGGCGCCCGGCTTCGATCAGGACGCGATCGCCGACCGAGTGGCCGTAATTGTCGTTGATCGGCTTGAAGCCGTCGAGGTCGATGATCCCCACCGCGACGCGAACGCGCCTGCGCTCGGCGTCGCTGAAGGCGCTCGACAGCTCGGCGAAGAAGCGGCGGCGGTTCGGCAGCTCGGTGAGGGAATCGAGGTTGGCGAGGCGGAAGTTCTCGTCCGATAGCGCTTGCGTCGCCGCCTGCTGCGCCAGCAGCGATTTGCGGCTGGAGACGAGATCGGCGAAGTCGCGATAGTAGATGAACAGCACCGTCACCATCGCGCCCGACACAAGCAGGTTGTTGACCGCGATCGCCTTCAGCGTCGGTTCGCCGGTGGCCCAGAAGAACAGCACATAGGGAACGTCGACGACGAGCGTCACGATCAACGCCGCGGAACGCAGATGCATCAGCGAAAAGATGCAGCCGATCACGGTCACCGCCATGTAGAAGGCGACCTGGCTCTTGGCGAAGGCATCGCCGTAAGGGTACAGCGCAAAGGACCATGCGGTGAAGCCGGCGCCGATCGGCAATGTCATCCAGTTTGTGGCGCGCAGATTGCGCAGGATGTCGGCATCGCTGCGCACGAGATGCCGCTGGCGCAGCCACCAGAAGGTACGCAGCGCCGCGAGCACGGTGAGCACGCTCGGCACGATCATCGTCAGCCAGTCCGGCGCCACGTTGACATAGGTATAGGCAACCGCGATCGTGTTGCTCATCAGGATGAAATAGAGCAGCGGGATCTGCTTGGAGAAGGCGTCGAACTGCGCGCGCGTCAGGTCCGGGTTGTCGGCCGGCACGCGAAACAGCCGCATCGCGGCGGCGAGCTGAGACTTCAAATTGGCGACAGGCATTGCAATACGCGCCCCGGATCCCTTCAAAACGGCGGCGATCTTGCACGACGGGGGTAAAGGTCGCGCTAGGTGGGGCTGCACGAAAAGCCAGCGCAGGTTGCGCGCGGCCACGGGATTTTCCAGCCGCGTGTATTGGTGAGGCCGTGTTAAGGATATCCGGCGGCCGAGGCGCGTGTCTCAGGCACGTCTCGCCCGCGGCCACCCGCAGCTACGATCTGCTAACCATTGCGAGTCTTGGCTTTTCACGTCGGCGACGGCGCATGGCCGCGCGGTCAGCCGACGCACGTGCTTGCGCAAGCTACGTCGTGCGAGGTGCAGCAGCAACGGCCTCGTGTCCGCGATAATTCATGAGCATGCACGGAATAACGGTCGCCGTTCGGTTTGAGCATGGCGGCTATCGCTGGAATGCGGCCGCTTGCTGTTTGACCGCGCGCAGGCGGCCCGCCATACTTTGCGTCAAGGCGAGCCAGAAAGACTTGTCGGCACCGGGAGCTGAAATGACCAATGCTTTGTCCGTCCTTGCGGGGACGCTGATTTCCCTCGTCTCCTTCACTTCAATTGCACTGTCGCAGCCGGCCTGCGTCACCCAGAACATGGCCGTGCCGCTCGGGGCTAACACCACCGATAAGGCGGCACCGTTCTTCATCGACACGACGGGCCTCGATTTCAAGACGGCGCCGCCGACGCGCGATCCCTCGAACCCCAACTATCCGCGCGCGACGGAGCTGCCCGACGGAACGCTGCCGCAGCCCGGCGCCGAGGGCAATTTCATCATCGGGCCCACCCACAATCCCGCGCCGGAGACGATTGCGAAGGAAGGCGTACCACGCGGCATGACAAAATCCTTCACGCTGACGTCGAAGGAGAGCACGATCTACAATCCCGGCCTGATCCGCGACGATGTCGCCGGCTGCACCAATTCGTCGATCATGACGACCGTCACCGCGCCGGATGACAAGTCGCACATGATCGTCACCACCAGCCATCCTGGAATCTGGTCGCGCACGATCGACGTCTACGTGCCGGCGCAATATGTACGCGGCACCGAGGCGCCGTTCATCGTGGTCGGCGACGGCGGCTCCAACGCCTACAAGGACCTCGCCACGACGCTCGATAATCTGATCGCGCAGCGCCGCGTGCCACCGATGGTCGCGATCCAGATCGGCAACGGCGGGCAGGATGCGCAGGGCAGCCAGCGCGGCCGCGAATACGATGCGGTGTCAGGCGACTATGCGCAGTTCGTCGAGCGCGAGGTGCTGCCGCTGGTCGAGAAGAACGCCGACGTCAAGTTGACCAAAAACCCCGACGGGCGCGCGACCATGGGCCTGAGCTCGAGCGGTGTGGCGGCCTTCACCATGGCGTGGTTCTATCCCGATCTCTATCACCGCGTGCTGGCCTTCTCGCCGACGATGGTCAACCAGCAATGGCCTCACGATCCGTCGCTGCGTGGCGGCGCCTGGGAATATCACAGCGCATGGACGGGGCCGGCCGGTCCCAACCTCATATCGAAGGCCGGCGTGCTGACGCCGGCTGAGCCGCCCGGCGTGCCGCTGATCGTCGCCGCGCCGGCGAAGCCGATCCGCTTCTGGTTCTTCGGCGGCGACCAGGACCTGTTCTATCCGAACCCCACCATTCCCGATGGCATGCACGACTGGACCCTGTCGAACGCGCTGATGGCGAAGGTGCTGGCGGAGAAGGGCTACCACTACCAGTTCCTGTTCGTGCGCAACGCCAAGCACGTCGACCGGCCGACGATCGCGCAAACGCTGCCGTCGGCGCTGGAGTGGGTCTGGAAGGGCTATCCGATCCCCTGAACGCGAAGTCGCGCGAAATCTAGCGGCCAATCCCTATCGTCACGCCGGCGGTCGAGCGCATGGCGTCTCGGAGGGTCGTCGCGTTCATGTCGTCAAGGATCTGACGTGTCAGCACGGTGGTCTGGCCGGGCGTGTTGAGGATCGTCTGGCCGCGCGAGGTGGAGAGCCGGTCGGCCTTGTAGGGCGCGGCCGGATCGGTTGCGGGCGCATGGTGCGGGCGTTTGCTGGACGCCGCAAAGGCCCCTTGCGAGATGCAGAGGGCGGCGATCACGACCACGCGCAATGATCTTGCGGGCATGCGGCCTCCCATGTCCAGGGCGTCAGCCTAGCATATGGCGGGCATGGTCGCAGAGGACAAGGGTCAGGCGAGAGCGGCCTGGCGTTCCCGTAGCGGTTCGCGGGGCCGGTCAGTGTTGCGCGGCTCGGCGAGCCGGGTAAAGCTGCGCTGACCCGCCGACGCGGGCGCCTCGACGACGACGCCCTCGCAGACGATCTGCCCGTCCAGC
Organism: Bradyrhizobium sp. MOS001; assembly: GCF_004634465.1. Lineage (NCBI taxonomy): Bacteria > Pseudomonadati > Pseudomonadota > Alphaproteobacteria > Hyphomicrobiales > Nitrobacteraceae > Bradyrhizobium > Bradyrhizobium sp. MOS001. The sequence continues at coordinate 35,511 of NZ_SPVJ01000036.1, read as the reverse complement.
ATCCTGAATTCGAGCTTGTCGTAGCGTGGCATGGTCTCGCCGGGCGCGGGCGGCAGCAGCTCGACGCGGCCCTGGATGTTCAGCGTGGCGTCGCCGGCACCGTGAAGCCGCGGATTCCACATCCTGATCCCGGTCTCCGTCCAGCGCTGCCGGATCAACGTGGCGCGGTCGACGGGTTCCACGACCTTTGCGCGCGTCTTCGGCGCGCTGGGGATCACCGGAGCGGGAGACTCGAGGATCGGCTCCGGCGCGACATGCGTGACGGCGCTTGCCGTGTCGGCGGAGGAATCCTCCGCGGCGACCGTTGCGATCGGGGCGGGATCGTTGGCCGGGACCGGCTCGATCTCCATTGCGACGACAGCGAAGGCAGCGCTGTCGATGCTGCTCTCGGAGACCTCCCCCGCCGAGACGTCGCTGTCCGCAAGCGCGACGCACGTGTCCTCTACGACAGTCGGCTCCACATCAGCGACGTCAGAGGAGGTATCGTCGTTGACGGCGAGAACGGGGGCATCAACCGGTGCGATCTCGATGTCGATAGAGGAGACCAGCGCCTCCTCGACGACGACAAGCTCCACCTCGGTCGCGAGTTCGGGAGATGCATCGTTGCTGACGACGGGCTCGGAAACATTGGCCTGCCGGCTCTCGGCCTCGACAGGCGACAGCCGCGCCTCTTCAACGATGACGGGTTCAGCGATCTCCGGAAGTTCCGCAGACGGGTCGCTGCTGACGAGCTCGGGTGCACCGACCGGCTCGCTCTCGATCTCGACAACCGGGACTGGTGTCTCTTCTACGACGACGGGTGCGACGCTGGTTTCAGGCTCCGCGGGCGGATCGTTGGTGACGAGCTCATGAGCATCGACGGCCGCGCTCTCCACCTCGACTGACGAGACCGAAACCTCTTCGACGACGACCGCCTCGACCTCTGTCGGCGCTTCCAAGGATGGATCATCGGCGACGCTGATATCAGTTGGCGCCGCGGACGAGCTCTCCGGGATGACAGAGATAGCGGCGCGATCTTCGGCGACCGGAGCCGCAACGGCGATCTCGGTGTCACTGGGCAGCGGGTTGGTGCTGATGCTGTCGGGAGCCGGAACAGCTTCTGCGATGTCGGCGACGATTGCCGACGATTCGCTTGCCGCGATCGGCGCGACATCAATGCTGCCGCCGTGAGGCAAGGGCCTAAGCCGGGTGAACGCCCATTTCACCGCGGGAATGCGGCGCAGCAACGATATCAGTCTCGAAAGCACAGGGAGTTGTCCAAGAGGTACTCGGCGTGAAGCAATCGCTGATTCGCCAGCAATGCAAAAAACTGCCCCGGCCGTCACATCGATGTCAATGTAGGTGGGACCAATTGCAGAACATCCGAGCGTCCACCGCGCGGGAAAGGGCAACGCGACTGCCGTGTCGGATGCGACAATGCACCACCGCCGGGTTGCGAGCGGTCGCGCCTAGGATGGGCGGGACAGCAACGCAAAGCACGCGCATGTCCGATCCTCCCGACGACAGGATCGTTCCGATCCGCTCGTTGCAAGGCGCCCGGCTCGACGAGCGCTTTGACGCAACGCTTGCCGACCTCGAGGCGCGCCGCGATGAACTCGTGCAAATCATCTCGCGTCTCACCGACGGCTTGAGCGTGATCGATCAGGCCGCCGCCGGCGGATCAGCCCAGTCCGCGCGCGATCTGCTCGATCTGCCAGCTGAACGAGGTGACGGCCATCATCGAAAAGCTGCGGTCGTCCTGAAGCTCCGGCGCGGCAGGCGGCCAATGTGACCGCGCCCACGGAGTTGCCGCGCCGATCCCCGATACGCTTCCTTCGACGGCGAAGGAGAAAAGACGTGATCCGCAAGACATACCCGGCCGCTGATCCTGCGCCGAACGTCGGACTTCCCTGCGTCATCCTTCCCGCCTAAGTTCAAACGTTAGGAGAGTGAGGACAACGCAATGAGAAAGCTTGCGGCCATCGCAGCGGTTCTGGTCTGGTCGACATGCGCATTCGCGCAAGATCGCACCATCACCGTGGCCTCGACGACGTCGACGGAACAGTCGGGCCTGTTTGGTTACCTGCTGCCGTTGTTCTCGAAGGCGGAGGGCATCGAGGTGAAGGTCGTTGCCGTCGGCACCGGCCAGGCGCTCGACATCGGGCGGCGCGGCGACGCCGACGTGGTGTTCGTGCATGACAGGCCGGCCGAGGACAAGTTCATGTCCGAGGGGCAGGGCGTGAAGCGCTTCGATGTCATGTACAATGACTTTATCATTGTCGGTCCGAAGAGCGATCCCGCAAAGATCGCCGGCGGCAAGGACGTCACGGATGCGCTGCGCAAGATCGCGGCGGCGAAGGCGCCATTCATCTCGCGCGGTGACAAGTCCGGCACGCATGCGGCCGAGCTGAGATTGTGGAAGGAGGCGGGCGTCGATATCGGCGCCGGCAAGGACAGCTGGTATCGCGAGATCGGCCAGGGCATGGGTCCGGCGCTGAACATGGCCTCGTCGTCGAACGCCTATGTTCTGTCGGACCGCGGCACCTGGCTGTCGTTCAAGAACCGGGGCGAGCTTGCCGTCCTGACTGCGGGCGACAAGCGGCTGTTCAACCAGTATGGCGTCATGCTGGTGAATCCGGCGACGCATGCGAATGTGAAGGCGAAGGACGGACAGGCCTTCATCGACTGGCTGGTTTCGCCGAAGGGGCAGGATGCGATCGCCGGCTACAAGGTCGGCGGCGAGCAGCTATTTTTCCCCAACGCGTCCCACTAGCAGGAAGGCGACGGTCGACACCGCCACGCTGAGTGCGAGCAGGATCAGCCCGAGCCCGAGTGCCAGCGGCAGGTCGCCCTTGCTGGTCTCCAGTGCGATCGCCGTCGTCATCGTGCGCGTGAAGCCGCGGATGTTGCCACCGACGATGATGATGGCGCCGACCTCGGCGATCGCGCGTCCGAAAGCCGCGAGAAAGGCCGTCAGCAGCGACGTTCGGCCGAGCGCGAACAGCAGGCCGATGCTGCGCAGCGTCGATAGTCCGTCGATCCGCGCGAGGTCGCCATACTCGGCCCAGAGCAGGCTCGCTGGCCGGTGCACCAGCGCGACCACGATCGGGGTCGCGAGCAGGGTCTGCGCGATCACCATGGCGGTCGGCGTGAACAACAGTCCGGCTGCCCCGAGCGGGCCGGACCGCGACAGCAGAAGATAGAGCGCAAGCCCGACCACGACCGGCGGCAGGCCGAGCAGCGCATTGGTCAGCACGATGACGACCTGCCGCCCGCGGAATCGGGTGATCGCGAGCAGCGCCCCGAAGGGCGCGCCGATAAGCAGCGCGACGATGCCGGCGGTCAGGCTGACACGAACCGACAAAGCGACGATGCCGAGCAGCTCGGCGTCGGCCTCGCCGATCAGCGTGAGCGCGGCGCCGATGGATCGCGCGAAATCGTTCATCCGGCCGGACGCTGTTGCGCCGGCAGGAGATCAAGCACCCGATCCGAAGGGCGACAAAGCCTGACGCCGTTCGGGGTCACCACGATCGGCCTGTTGATCAGGAGCGGATGTACCATCATCGCTTCGAGCAGCTGGTCATCCGTCAGTGCCGGGTTGTCGAGTCCGGGCTCCGGATAAGGCGCCGCCTTTTCGCGGACCGCCTCGTACACCGAAATCCCCATGCGCGCGATGGACTGCTGCAACGGGGCTCGCGAGGGGGGCGTCTTCAAATATTCGACCACGTGCGGCTCGATGCCGCCACTCCTGATCGTGGCAAGCGCGCTACGCGACGTGCCGCAGTCGGGATTGTGGTAGATGATCACGTCCATGCGAAAGTCCCCGGGCCTGGACCTTCGCGCGTTCTCGCCGCTGCGAGCCGGCAACAGGCCTTTCGCAGGACTAAATCACGATTCACGGCGAGATTTCCAGAAGGATCGCGGTCGCGTGGCTGGCACTGGGAACGTGGATGCCCGGGGCAAGCCCGGGCATGACGGCCGCTCGTTTCCAGACTTCAGCGCTTGACGTTAGCCGAGGCCGAGACCGTGGGGTTTGTCTCGATGCTCTGCTGCCAATAGCGTTCGATCTGGTCGACCAGGGCAGGCGGAAGCGGCACGTAATTGAGCGTCTCGGCCTGGGCCTTGCCGTTCTCCAACGACCAGCGGATGAAGTCGATGGCCGCTGCCGATCGTTCCTCGGATTTCGGCGCCTTCGGCATCAGCACGAAGGTCGTGGCCGTGATGGGGTAGGCGTCTTCGCCGGGCGCGTTGGTGAGCACGAGGTGGAAATCCTTCTCCGCCTTCCAGTCCGCGCTCGAGGCCGCGGCCTGGAACGATGCGGCGTCGGGGACGACGAAACTGCCGGCGCTGTTCTGCACGACGCCAAATGAGATTCTGTCTAGCCGTTGCAGCGCGTAAGTGTATTCGAGATAGCCGATCGAACCGGGCACGAGGCTGACGAGCGAGGCGACGCCGTCATTGCCCTTGCCGCCGAGACCAAGTGGCCACTCGACCGAGGTGCCTTCGCCCACGCTCGTCTTCCACTGCGTGCTGACCTTCGAGAGGTAGTTCGACCAGTTGAACGTCGTGCCGGATCCGTCGATGCGATGAACCACCGTGATCGCAGTGTTCGGCAGCCTGATGTCGGGGTTGATCGCGCGAATGGCCGGATCGTTCCATGATTTCAGCTTGCCGAGATAGATGTCGGCGAGCATCTGGCCGGTGAAGCGGATCTGGCCGGGTTTGACTCCATCGATATTGACGACCGGCACGACGCCCCCGATCACGATCGGGAATTGCATCATGCCGAGCCTGTCCAGCTCCTTGGGATCAAGCGGCATGTCGCTTGCGCCGAAGTCGACGGCCTCTTTCTTGATCAGGCCGACGCCGATGCTCGAGCCGACCGCCTGATAGCTGACGGTGTTGCCGGTCTTCGTCTTGTATGCGTCGATCCATTTCGCCATCACGGGCGAAACGAAGGTTGAGCCGGCTCCCTTGGTCTCGGCCGCCAGGCTTTGCGTGGCGACGAGCAGAGCGGCGAGGATGACGGGAAGTGCAATATGTTTTTTCATGTGCGCGACGCTAACAGGTAGGGCACGAGGCTGATGTGGGCTATGTCACAATAGCGTCGCGAGGCATTCGCGCTGGCCATTGCGCATCGATTACACCACACCGTTAGCGACCACCGCATCGTCCGATTGATGTAGATCAAGGTGGTCCAAGCGGGCCGGGCTCAGCCGTCCCGCGGAAAAGCGCCGGGGGGGAGAGCACGCGCAAATTTCGGGAAAACCGCCTGTCAGACCGCCAAATCATGCCATTTCGCGACCGAATGGCGGCTTTATTCCCGCCCGGGATGCTTTAAGGAAGGGGCAGGATCGGGTCGCACCCGCCTGTTGGCGGTGCTAGACCCTGATGCAAGAACAATGGGGCCGGGCCGCTACTGGCACGCTCGCAAGGATGAAGGATACGAGGCAATGATCAACACGGTTGGCATCATCGGGGCAGGGACCATGGGGAACGGCATCGCGCAGATTTGTGCCGCGGCCGGGCTCTCGGTCGTGATGGTCGACATCTCCGATGCGGCGGTGAACCGCGGGCTGTCGACCGTCGGCGGCAGCCTCGAGCGCCTGGTCAAGAAGGAGAAAATGTCGGCGGCTGATCGCGACGCTACTCTCAAGCGCATCACCGGCACCACCGACCGCGCGAAGCTCGTCGATTGCGACCTCGTCATCGAGGCCGCGACCGAGAACGAGGAGCTCAAGGTCAAGATCCTGAAGGACCTCTGCGCCACGCTGTCGCCGCGCACGCTGCTCGCGACCAATACCTCCTCGATCTCGATCACGAAGCTTGCCGCCGCAACCGATCGCCCCGATCGCTTCATCGGCATGCACTTCTTCAACCCGGTGCCGGTGATGGCGCTGCTGGAACTCATCCGCGGTCTGCAGACCTCCGACGACACCCACGCCAAGGCGCTGGATTTCGCCAAGCGGGTCGGCAAGGTGGCGATCACGGCCAAGAACAGCCCCGGCTTCGCCGTCAACCGCATCCTGTGCCCGATGATCAACGAGGCGATCTTTGCGCTCCAGGAAGGGATCGCAACCGCTGAGGAGATCGATGCCGGCATGAAGCTCGGCTGCAACCATCCGATCGGGCCGCTGGCGCTCGCCGATCTCGTCGGGCTCGACACCATGCTCTCGGTGATGGAGGTCTTCTATAAGGGCTTCAACGACCCCAAATATCGTCCGGCCCCCTTGCTCAAGGAAATGGTCGATGCCGGCCATCTCGGCCGCAAGACCGGCCAGGGCTTCTACACTTACGGTGCCTGATGGCGCCGGCGGCGGGCGCCCGGCATCCGCCGCCCGATCCCCGCAATTTGCGCTGTGACAAAGACGCCGCGCGCAATTGGCCCGACAATGGCGAACGGGCGGCCTGCGGGAACAAATGAACGGATAACGAAGGACATGTCGGATCGACTGAAGGCCGAGCGCGAGGCGGCGGCCGCGCGGCGGAACCTGCTGACCCAGGATGCGATCGAGCGCACCGGGATCACTGAGGAGATGATCGGGGAGCTCGTCACCCGCTTCTACGGACGCGTGCGCGAGGATGCGCTGCTGGGGCCGGTCTTTGCGATCGTGCAGAATTGGGACGAGCATCTTGCCAAACTCAAGGATTTCTGGTCGTCGGTCGTGCTGATGAGCGGCCGCTATCATGGTTCGCCGATGCGGGCGCATGTGCCGCTCAGCCTGGTCGGCGATCATTTCGACCGCTGGCTCGATCTGTTCGAGCAGACCGCGCGCGAGGTCTGTCCGCCGCCGGCGGCCGCGCTCTTCATCGACAAGGCGCGTCGCATCGCCGACAGTTTTGAGATGGCGTCGGCGACCATCGCCGGCCGCATCGCTGCGCCGCGTCACGTGCTCCGGTCCTGACGACAGCAAATCTGCCTGCAAAACGTGCAGTTGTGTCGCTCTGAGGTTGCGCTGCGCGGCCAATAACGCGTTGCACCAATTCCCGCATCATCGGTCTGATCTGCAAAATCATCATGCCGATCGCGCGATGCGACGTTGCAATTGCAAATATGCGCTGGAACGCGTTCATTTACGTTCAACCAAAACGAGCAAAGACATATTGATGCGCTGCGGCGCCAACTCTCCGCCTTTTTTTCGGCAGAGTTCCAGCGCCTGCTAGCGTGCATGTCGCGCGCATCGTTCAACACCACTCCCTCATCGTCCGAGAGCACCGCGGAGTCTGAAGTCGACGCGGGTACAGAACAGACGCGGCGAACGCTGCTGCTTGGCGCGCTCGCCACGACCGCCTGCCTTGGTTGTTCCACGCAGGCGCGCGCGGGCGAGGATCCGCCAGGCTCCGACGAACGTCCGCAGAAAGGTGATCTCCTCGTCTTCTCCGAAGGCGAACAGGAGGGCAAGCTCATCACCGCGGCCGATCTCCCGGCCGGTGGACCGCCGGTTCACGCTTGGCCGAAGGATCCCAACACGTCGGTGGTGCGCAGCGCCTCGCGCCTCAACGAGATCCTGATCATCCGGCTCGATCCCGCCGAGCTCGACGAGAAGACCCGCGCGCGGGCCGTCGATGGCATCCTGGCCTATTCGGCGATCTGCTCGCATGCCGGCTGTCCCGTCACCGCCTGGGTCAAGAGCGATGTCGGCGAGAAGGACGTGTTCAAGTGCATGTGTCACAACTCCGAATACGATCCCCGCGAGGGCGCGCAGGTCGTGTTCGGGCCGGCGCCGCGGCGGCTTGCCGCGCTGCCGCTCGCGCTCGCTGACGGTTCGCTCAGCGTCGCCGGCAACTTCATCGGAAAGGTAGGTGGCGTGCAGCCAGGATGATGGACGGTGCGGGTTGTGCCCGCGTCACGAGAGGCCGCATCCGCCGAGGGGCGGACGACGGGACGAACGACAAGAATTCAAAACAAGAATTCAAACGGATGAAAAAGGGGAACGTCCATGACCAGGAAGCAATGGTTACTGTCCGGCTTCGTCGCCTTCACGTGCCTTGTCTCGACCGTCGCCGTCGCCGGCCCGATCGAGAACTACGCGCCGGTCACCCAGCAGCGGCTGGAAAATCCGGAACCCGGCAACTGGATGCTCTATCGGCGCACCTATGACGGACAGGGCTACAGCCCGCTCGACCAGATCAACACCTCGAACGTGAAGAATCTCACACCGGTCTGGACCTTTGCCACCGGCGTGGTCGAAGGCCACGAGGCGCCGCCGATCGTCAACAATGGCGTGATGTTCGTAACGACCCCGATGGGGCAGGTGATCGCGCTGAACGCGAAGACCGGCGACGAATATTGGCGCTACAAGCGACAGCTTCCCGACGACCTCTTTCAGCTGCATCCGACCAACCGCGGCGTCGGTCTCTGGGAGGACAAGCTTTATCTCGCCACCACCGACGACCATGTCGTCGCGCTCGACGCCAAGACCGGCAAGGTGGTGTGGGACACCAAGGTGCAGGATTACAAGAAGGGCCAGTACATGACCCTGATGCCGCTGGTCGTCGAGGGCAAGGTCATCGTCGGAGGCTCCGGCGGTGAACTCGGCGTGCGCGGTTACGTCGCCGCATACGATGCCAAGGATGGCAAGGAGTTGTGGCGCACCTTCACCATCCCCGGCGAGGGCGAGCCCGGTCACGATACCTGGCAGGGCGACGACTGGAAGACCGGCGGTGGCTCCGCCTGGATGACCGGCAATTACGACAAGGACACCAAGACGATCTATTGGGGCGTCGGTAACGCCGCGCCATGGCCTGGCGAGACGCATCCCGGCGACAATCTCTACACCTCCTCGGTGCTCGCGCTCGATCCCAGCAATGGGAAGATCAAGACCTACCACCAGTACCACCAGAACGATTCCTGGGACTGGGACGAGGTCGAAGCACCGATCCTGGTCGACCTGCAACGCGACGGTCGCACCATCAAGAGCCTGATCCATCCGGGCCGCGACGCGATCTTCTGGGTGCTCGAGCGCACCCCGACCAAGATCAACTACGTCGCAGGCTGGCCCTTCGTCGCGACCGATGTCTGGAAGGGCATCGATGCCGAGAGCGGCAAGCCGATCGTCGATCCTGCGCACAAGCCGGTCATCGGCAAGCGGGTCGAGTTCTGTCCGTCGCTGTGGGGTGGCAAGGACTGGCCGTCGGCGGCCTACAGCCAGAGAACCGGCCTCGTCTACGTGCCCGCCAACGAGAATTTCTGCGGCGGCTTCACCGGCGAGAAGGTTCCGCTCAAGGCGGGCGAACTCTGGCTCGGCACCAAGCCGGAAGACATCGGCCTGAAGACCAAGCCCGGCGCGGATCATTTCGGCGAGCTCCAGGCCTGGGATCCCGTCACCGGCAAGAAGGTGTGGCAGCACAATTTCCCGAAGTCGCAGTTGTTCGGCTCGGTGACGGCGACCGCAGGCGATCTCGTCTTCGTCGGCGGCACCAACGACCGCAACTTCCGCGCCTTCAATGCCAAGACCGGCGAGCTGCTGTGGGAGCAGAAGACCAACTCCGGCATCATGGGCATGCCGTCGTCCTATGAGATCGACGGCACGCAATACATCGCGATCCAGTCCGGATGGGGCGTCGACGCGCAGCGCATCCAGGATGCGCTCGCGACCAACAATATCGGCATCGAATCCAATGTGCCGCAGGGCGGCGTGATCTGGGTGTTCGCGCTGAAGAAATAAGCTCCGCGGGCGAATCGAAGGAAGCGGAGCGTCAGGGGGCAAATGCGGCGGACGGCAACGTCCGCCGCATTTTGCGTGTGCGGTGCTCGCGCCACGAACTCGTCATGCCCGGGCTTGTCCCGGGCATCCACGTTCTTCGTGCCGCGGCAGAGGTCGTGGATGGCCGGGACAAGCCATGACGGCGAGCGGCGGTTTGTGGGCGCAGGCGCTGGACCGCTACTTCCCCTGCCGATCAACCTTGTCCTTTTCCTTCTGGTTCATCTCCTGAACCTTCGGATCGGAGCTGGTCTGCCCGGTGGTCTGTGTGGTCGAAGGCGGCGGGGCGCCGGCGTTGGGAAGCGAGTTCTGCTCCGGCGCGGTGGGGCGCGTGGCGGTGGTCGGCGGGGTGGTGTTGCTTTGAGCGAACGCAGCCGTGGTCGTCATAAAAAAGGCGCTCGACAGCAACGAGACTGCGAGCGCCTTTGAGATGTTGGTCATCGATCTGCTCCTGTCAGATCGATGGAAACGGCGCGAGGCCGCTCAATGTTCCGCCTTAGGCCTCCAATTGCTTGCCGAGCGGAAGGCTGCGGATACGCTTTCCGGTCGCGGCGAAGATGGCGTTCATCAGCGCGGGCGCGAACGGCGGAACACCGGGCTCGCCGACGCCGCTCGGCGGCGTGTCGGGTCCGGGCGGGACGATGTAGACGTTGGTTACAAGAGGAGATTCATCCATCCTGAGGACCTGGAAGTCGTCGAAGTTCTTCTGCTCCACCTTGCCGTCCTTGAAGGTGATCGCGCCGTATTTGGCGACGCTCAGCCCCATGATCGCCGCGCCCTCCATCTGCGAGGCGATGCGCTCGGGGTTGACATAGGTGCCGCAGTCGATCGCGGTGTCGACCCGCGGCACCGTCAGCTTGCCCTTCTCGTCGACGGCCACCTCGACGATGGTCGCGATGTAGCTGACGAAGCTGCGGTGCACGGCAATTCCGAGGCCGTGGCCTTTCGGCACCTGACGGCCCCATTCGCCCTTCTCGGCAACCAGCTCGACCACCTTGCGCAGGCGCGCGGTGTCGATCGGGTAGCTGTCATAGGGCTCGCCGTAGTTCCACATGTCCTTCACCGCCGGCTTGACGATGCGGGGACTGCCGATCAGCGCGAGCAGCGTCTCCTTCTGGTCGCGCCCGGTCGCCTGCGCGATCTCGCCGACCATCGACTGCACCGCAAAGGCCCGCGGGATGTTCGAGACCGAACGGAACCAGCCGATGCGGGTGAACGCCGCGGCTTCCGGGTTCTCGCAGGAGATGTTGGCGATCTCGAACGGCATGTCGACGAGGCCCATGCCGAGCTCGAAGGGCGCCTGGTGGTTTGCACCCGCGGCGAAGGTCGAGGCGATGCTCGGGGCCACGCTGCGGTGGCGCCAGGCGATCACCTTGCCGTTCTTGTCGAGCCCCGCCTCGATCCGCTCGACCGAGACGGTGTGCAGGAAGTCGTGACGGACGTCGTCCTCGCGCGTCCATTGCACCTTCACCGGCGCGCCGAGCTCCTTCGACAGCAGCGCGGCCTCGAGCGCGAAGTCGCATTTCGACTTGCGGCCGAAACCGCCGCCGAGCAGCGTGACGTTCACCGTGACGTTGTCCTCGGGAATGCCGAGCGTCTTGGCGACGTCCTCGCGGGTGCCGCCGGGACTCTGCACCGGCGCCCAGATCTCCGCCTTGTCACCCTTGACGTCGGCGACCGCCACCGGCGGCTCCATGCTGACGTGGGCGAGGTGCGGCAGATAGTATTCGCCGACGACGACCTTGTCTGCGCTCTTCAGCGCAGCGTCTGCGTCACCCTCCTGGCGTACGACGAGGCCCGGTTTGCGCGAGGCTTCCTCGAGCTCCTTGCGATAGGCGACCGAGTCGTATTTGCCGTTGGCGCCGTCGTCCCAGGTCAGCTTCAGCGCGTCGCGGCCCTTGATCGCCGCGCCGGTGTTGCGCGCGATCACTGCGACGCCGCCGAGCGGCTGGAACTTCGACGGCCACGGCCAGCCGCGCACCTGCATCACCTTCTCGACGCCGGGGACCTTCAGCGCCGCGTCCGGATCGAACGAGATCAGCTTGCCGCCGGTCACCGGCGGGCGCGCGATGACCGCATATTTCATGCCTGGTAGTCGCACGTCCGCGCCGTAGCGCGCCTTGCCGGTGGTGATGTCGTGGAGATCGACGATGCTGATCTGGCCCTTGCCGAGATAACGGAAGTCCTTGGGGTCCTTCAGCTTGAGGCCTTCGATGCTCGGCACCGATTGCTTGGCTGCGTCCGCGGCGAGCTCGCCGAAGCCGAGCTTGCGGCCGCTGGCACTGTGGACGACCTCGTGGTTGACGGCCTTGACCTCGGTCGCCGGCACGCCCCAGCGCTTGGCTGCGGCCTGCTCCAGCATGGTGCGGGCGGAGGCGCCGATCTGGCGCATCGGGATCAGATAATGCCGCGTGCTGCGCGAGCCGTCGGTGTCCTGGTTGCCGAACTTGACCTCGTCGCCATGGGCCTGCTGCACTTTGACCCTGGACCAGTCGGCTTCCATCTCTTCGGCGACGATCAGCGGCAGGCTGGTGCGCACGCCGGTGCCCATTTCGGCACGATGGGCGAGGATGGTGACGGTGCCGTCGGGAGCAACGGCAACGAAGACGCGGGGATCGACCACGACGCCGTGCGGCATCTTGCCGGCGCCGGTTTCATAGGCGAAGGCCTGGCGTGACATCACGGGGGCGGCGAGCACGAAGCCGCCGGTGACGCCGAGCCCCTTCAGGATGCTGCGGCGCGAGACCTTCTCGACCTTGAGGTTCTTTTCGAAGCCACGGAGCTTCGTCGGGTTCTCGATGAAATTCATGTCACACTCCCGTCGATGCGAGATGGACTGCGTTCTCGATGCGCTGGTAGCAGCCGCAGCGGCAGATGTTGCCGGCCATCGCTTCGCGGATCTGGTCGTGTGACGGCTTGGGATTCTCCATCAGCAGCGCTGCGGCCTGCATGATCTGGCCGGCCTGGCAGAAGCCGCATTGGGGCACGTTGACCTGGCGCCAGGCCTTCTGGACGGGGTGGTCGCCGTTCGGATGCAGCCCTTCGATGGTGGTCACCTCGCGCCCGGCGACGTCGTTGATCGACGTGATGCAGGAGCGCACGGCCTCCTTGTCGACGATGACGGTGCAGGCGCCGCACAGGGCCTGGCCGCAGCCGAACTTGGTGCCGGTCAGCCCGGCCTCGTCACGCAGGAACCAGAGTAGCGGGAGATCCGGGTCGCCGTCCCAGCTCTGTTCCTGGCCGTTGATCTTCACCTTGATCATGATGGTCCCTCGCTCTTCATAAGCTTGTCGATTGAACATTGCCGACACAGGTCGGCGCACTGCCCGTTTCGTCGTGTCGCCGCATCCCGGCTTGTTCTCCTGCGCGGGCAGATCCCGGCAGCAAGCAGGAATGCGAATCGTGATGTCCGGATGTGCTCGATACCTCCCGTCTTGTTCTTGATTGATTGAATTCGCGCGGCATCGTGACGACGCGATCGTAGCAGAGACCGCGCCGGCCCGGCGTTCACAGCCGGGTGTTGTTGAAGGGAAAAGTTGCAACGAAGGTTTGTCAAAAGCAGGGCGCGGCATCACGCCCTGCGCCTGCGAAATGTGCACGACGAAAAAAGCTTCGTCCGGCAGAGACTGCGCGGACGAAGTAGGATGCCTCAGTCGAGGGAGGGAGAACGCAGCGGCGCGGACTTCGAGGGGGAAGTGGGCGGCACTGCGCAGTCATTCAGAGACCAGGACTGAGGAGCTCATCTGAGGAGCTCATGGCGCTCGCGTCTGCCTCGTGCGATGCGGCGGCATCGCAGCGATTTGGTCGAGGGCCGGACCGTCCGGCTCGCTGGCGATGGTCGGGGCCAGCGAGTGGACGGGCACGGCGAAGGTCTGACGGCCTTGTTCAGGCGGCCTTGTCAGGCAGCCTTGTCAGGCAGCCTTGGCTTTCGCCACGTGGGTCGCGATCGCGTCCATCAGCGCCGGCGACAGGCAGTCATAGGGCTCGAGCCCGATTTCCTTCAGCCGCGAGCGGATGCCTGCCATCTGTTCCGGCTTCACGCCGGATTCGATCACGGAGGAGACGAAGGCGGCGAATTGCGGCGCCTGCGAGCCCTGCTCCTGGAACAGCTCGGGATGGATGAAGTCGAGGCCGTAGAACGGGTGGCCCTTGTTCTCGATGCGGCCGTACATGTGGGTGCCGCAAGCCTTGCAGGCGTGGCGCTGGATCACCGCCGAGGGATCGACGATCTGGAGCTTGTCGCCGTTCTCGGTCACGCTGACGTTCTGGCGCGGCACCACGGCGACCACCGAGAAATTCGCGCCTTGCGGCTTCCAGCACTTGGTGCAGCCGCAGGCGTGGTTGTGGGCGACGTCGCCCTTCACCGCGACCTTGACCGGGTGGTCCGTGCATTTGCAGACCAGCGTGCCGCCGGCAAAGCTGCCGCTGCCCTGTTTGACGCCGTTATCGATCGAGGGATGGAGTGCAACAGTCATGGGTCGATCCTCCTTGGGTGTGACGCTTTCGAGCTAGAACACGACGACTGAACGGATGGATTTGCCCTCATGCATGAGGTCAAAACCCTTGTTGATCTCCTCGAGCTTGAGCACGTGGGTGATCATCGGATCGATCTGGATCTTTCCGTTCATGTACCAGTCGACGATCTTGGGCACGTCGGTGCGGCCGCGCGCGCCGCCGAAGGCCGTGCCGCGCCAGTTGCGCCCGGTGACGAGCTGGAACGGGCGGGTGGCGATCTCCTTGCCGGATTCGGCAACGCCGATGATGATCGAGGTGCCCCAGCCGCGATGGCAGGCTTCCAGCGCCTGGCGCATCACGGTGGTGTTGCCGGTGCAATCGAAGGTGTAGTCGGCACCACCGTCGGTCAGGTTGACCAGATGCGCGACGATGTCGCCGGTGATCTTCTTGGGGTTGACGAACTCGGTCATGCCGAACCGGCGGCCCCAATCCTCCTTGGAGTCGTTGATGTCGACGCCGATGATCTTGTCGGCGCCGGCCATCTTGGCGCCCTGGATCACGTTGAGGCCGATGCCGCCGAGGCCGAACACGACCACGTTGGAGCCCGGCGTGACCTTCGCGGTGTTGACGACGGCGCCGACGCCGGTGGTGACGCCGCAGCCGATGTAGCAGCTCTTGTCGAACGGCGCGTCCTCACGGATCTTGGCGACGGCGATCTCCGGCAGCACGGTGAAGTTCGAGAAGGTCGAGCAGCCCATGTAGTGGTAGACTGGCTTGCCCTTGTAGGAGAAGCGGCTGGTGCCATCAGGCATCACGCCCTTGCCCTGCGTCGCGCGAATCGCGGTGCAGAGATTGGTCTTCTGGCTCAGGCAGCTTTTGCACTGCCGGCACTCCGGCGTGTAGAGCGGGATGACGTGGTCGCCCGGTTTCACCGAGGTCACGCCCGGTCCGATCTCGCGGATGATACCGGCGCCCTCATGACCCAGGATCGACGGGAAGATTCCTTCGCTGTCGAAGCCGTCGAGCGTGTAGGCGTCGGTATGGCAGATGCCCGTCGCCTTGATCTCGACCAGGACTTCGCCGGCCTTCGGTCCTTCCAGATCGACTTCGACGATCTCGAGTGGTTTCTTGGCTTCGAAAGCAACGGCGGCACGTGTCTTCATCGTAAACTCCTCAAATTCTCGCAGGACGCCACGAGGTGGTATCGGTCCTGGTAACCTTCATTTCTTGCCCATGCAGGCGTCTTCCGCCTTGGTGTAGGTCTCGTTCTTCTCATCCTTCTTGGAGGGACGTTGACGGCCCCACGCCTCGTCGGAGCGGGCGCGCAGATAGACGTAGAGATCGTCCATGTAGCAGGCGACGTTCGGGTTGTCGCCGAAGGCAGGCATGACGTTCTCCTGCGCGGTCGAGATGTTCTTGCGACCGGAGGCGACGACGCCGAGGAAGTCGCCATAGCTCATGGTCTTGACCGAATCCTTCAACGCCGGTGCGTAGGTGGATCCCATGCCGTCGGGGCCATGGCAGACGTGGCAGTCGGAGTGATAGCGGCGATATCCGGAATAGGTGAACCAGTCCACGGTGCCGTCGGCCGAAATCTTGTAGGTCGGGTTTCCTTCCTTATCGAGCCACTTTCCGTCGTCTTCCTTCTTGACGGCGGTCGGGTCGCCCGGACCGTCCGCAACGGCAATTCCCCCCGAGGTCACGAAGATGGTCGCAGCGATGACAAAGCAGATTTTACGCAAGAGATGATCCTCGAAGGCGTTCGGTGGAGACGAGCCGGCGCGTGGAGTTGATCCACGCGCCGGAGCGACACGAAGGTGAGGCTAGTTCGCCGCTGGCAGCGAGAACACGGTCAGCGTACCGCCGAGTGCCGTGTAGTTGCTGAGAGCCGCGTAGCCACCGACTGCGCCGAGACCGGCGGTCGGATCGGTCAGACCAGCTGCCAGACCGATGCCGGCCCAGCCGCCCACGCCGGAGAGCACTGCGACATACTGCTTGCCGCCGTTCTCATAGGTGGTGACGTTGCCGATGATGCCGGAGGGAGTCTTGAACTTGTAGAGCTCCTTACCGGTCTTGGCGTCGACCGCCTTCAGGTAGCCTTCGAGCGTGCCGTAGAACACCACGCCGCCGGCGGTTGCGAGCGCACCCGACCAGACCGAGAACTGCTCCTTGTTCGACCAGACGATCTTGCCGGTCTTGCCGTCCCAGGCGATGAAATTACCCATATGGGTTTCACCCTGCGGCGGATACATCGAGAGCGTCGCACCCACATAGGGCTGGCCCGCGGTGTAGCTCACCTTGAACGGCTCGTAGTCCATGCAGACGTGGTTGGTCGGAACGTAGAATAGCTGCGTGTCCGGCGAGTAGGCTGCCGGCTGCTCGTCCTTGGTACCGAGCGCGGCCGGGCAGATGCCCTTGGTGTTGTGATCCTCGCCGCCCTTTTCAGTCGAGGCCGCGTCGAGAACCTTCGGGCGGCCATAGGTCGGTGAGTTCTTGTCCATGTCGACGCCGGAGGTCCAGTTCACCTTCGGATCGAACTTCTCGGCGACCAGCAGCTCGCCGGTGACGCGATCCATGGTGTAGCCGAGGCCGTTACGATCGAAATGCGTCAGCAGCTTGCGGGGCTGGCCGTTGATCGACTGATCCGAGAGGATCATCTCGTTGACGCCGTCGTAGTCCCACTCATCGTGCGGCGTCATCTGGTAGACCCACTTGGCCATGCCGGTGTCGGGATTGCGGGCCCAAATCGTCATCGACCATTTGTTATCGCCTGGACGTTGCTTCGGGTTCCAGGTCGAGGGATTGCCTGATCCGTAATAGACCAGGTTCAGCTCTGGATCGTAGGAGATCCAGCCCCAGGTGGCGCCGCCGCCAATCTTCCACTGATCACCCTGCCAGGTCTTGAGGCTGGAGTCCTTGCCGACCGGCTTGCCGAGAGCGGTGGTCTTCTCGGCGTCGACCAGGATTTGATCATCAGGCCCTTCCGAGTAACCGCGCCAAGCCAACTTGCCCGTTTTGAGATCATAGGCAGTCATGTGAGCCTGGACGCCAAACTCGCCACCGGAAATGCCAATCAGAACCTTGTCCTTGACGACGAGCGGCGCAGAGGTTCCGGTCTCGCCCTTAGTGGGATCGCCGTTCTTCACAGACCAGGCGACCTGGCCGGTCTTGGCATCGAGCGCAACCAGCGTGGTGTCGGCCTGGTGCAGAATGATCTTGCCGTCACCATAGGCGAGGCCGCGGTTAACCGTATCGCAGCACATCACCGGGATGACGTTCGGATCCTGCTTCGGCTCGTACTTCCAGATGATCTTGTTCTCGTTGGAAAGGTCAATAGCGTAGACCTTGTTCGGGAACGGCGTGTGGACGAACATCGTGTTGCCGATGATCAGCGGGCCGCCTTCGTGGCCGCGCAGCACGCCGGTCGAGAAGGTCCAGGCAACCTGGAGCTTGCCGACGTTTTGTGCGTTGATCTGGTTCAGCTTGGAATAGCGAGTGCTGGCATAGTCGCCTGCCGGGATGACCCAGTCCTTGGGATTCTGGGACATTTTGAGCACTTCGTCATTGGCTGACGCGCTCCCGACGGCGAGAGCCGCCGCGGAGCCAAGAAAGGTCGCCAGTAGCACCTTGCGCATAGTCATTCCTCCGTTGGTCTCGTTTATTGTTTCCGAAGCATTGCTTAATCACCGGGCTTCTCGTCCGGCGTCTGCTCGTGCAGGGCGGTCACGTTTGGGACCAGAAACGATGCTGTGCTGTTTCCTCCTCCGGATGAGAGCTACGGGTCCACGTGCAGGAGAGGCCCGTTTTTTTTGTTCCTGCCGCAATCCCTAACGACTTCGTCATCGGGAAACTTGCCCAAGAGGGAAGCCGGTTTGCTTGACAGCGCACGGACGCGAAGTTTTTGATTTTGCAGTAGCGAATTCAGCGGCTTCCGCGCGGCTTCGCGGCGCCTTCGGCGCTCAGGTTCCCCTTGACGGCGCTGCAACTAAGGCGGAGGATTAACCGTCAAGGGTGGCAATGGAACGATCGCGCTCGTTGCAAAAGACCGCTCAAATTCGAGGTAAACGTCACGCAATCATGGCTGAGGGCTCCAGCAGCGCTGGTTGCGATTCGCGTCGAATCTGCAGATGAAACCAGCGGCTGGATTAATGTCCGACACCATTCACACGCTCTCGACGACCGGCCTGACGCCGAAGCGGCAGATCCAGAGCTGGATCGACGGGCTGACAAGCCTGTGTGGGCATTTCGACGTCGATCCGCTTGAGGCGTCCTCGCTCGAGGGCCGCATCGACTACACGAGCGTCTCGCGCCTGAAACTCTGCCAGATCGAGGTCAGCCAGCATCGCATCGCGCACACGCTGGCGCGCGCCAAAGCCAATGAACACCCGTACATCAAGATCCACTTCCAGACCTACGGCGTGTCCTATTTCGAGCAGGAAGGCCGCCACATCGAGCTGAACCCGGGCGACATCATCGCCTATGACGTCTCGTGTCCGCATTCCATCATCAGCCCTGCCTTCACCCGCCACGACGTGGTGATCGTGCCGAAGGCCTTGCTGCGCGACCGTGGATTCCCGTCGCAGCGGATGCCGGCCTGCAAATTGTCGGCGAAGACCGGGACGGGGAGAATCGCCCATGATTTCGTCCATGCCACCTTCGACGAGGCGGCCAAGCTGTCGGCGAACAGCGCGGTCGGTGTCGCCGATTCGCTGATCGACCTCTTGCTGCTGCCGTTGCGCGAAGCGGACACGATGTTCGATCGCGTCGGGCCCGAGGCGATGTATGTGCGCGCGCAATTCTTCATCCGCGAGCACCTGCGCGATCCGGATCTGTGCATCGACCAGATCTCCGCCGAGCTCGGCTGCTCCAAGCGCTATCTGCACATGCTGTTCTCCGAGCGCGGCACCACGGTGAGCGACTACATCTGGCAGGCGCGCCTGCAGAATTGCCGCCAGGAGCTCGAGGCGCACGGCGGCAAGACCATCACCGACGTCGCCTTCTCCTGGGGCTTCTCCAGCTCATCGCATTTCAGCCGCGTGTTCCGGAAATATTTTGGCGTGGTGCCGTCCTCGATCCACAAGGCCCAGCAGGGCGCCGCGGCCTCGGGCGAGCATTAGGCGAGCGCCGCAGCCGACGCAGGCCGCGCGGCGATATCTCTCAGGCCGATATGGCGACGTAGGGAATGCTGGTCACGAGAGCGACCAGCAGCACCGCGTTGCCAAGCATGCCGCTCCAATGCAGCCGGCGCAGCCGGTGCGGGGCTTCAGCATCGCCTGCGTCCCTCGCGCGGAGCTGGTCGTCGATCCGTTGCATGAACCAGCGGCGTCCCCAGATCGCCAGGGCCGCGAGCAGGCCGACGCCCATCGCGGCGACCAGGCGACCGTCGAGCAGGAAAGCCAGCGCCCCGATCACGCCGGCGACGCGCATCACCAGAAAATGGGCGTTGAACATCCCACGCAATAGCTGGGCGACGGGCTGGATATCGAGCTTCACCAGCAGGAAGGCGGGCGAGGCCAGCGTGAAGTAGCCCATCGGAAAGAGCAGGATGATCATGACGGCAACGGCGACGCCATCCGGTGTCATGCGATCGGCCTTTCTTGTCCGCCGGTGAGGGGGACGGCACCGGCACACAATCATAGCGGGAAAATGCGCTTCCGACACTAGGCTTTGGTCGGATGCCGGGTTGCGATGGGACAGCCCGGTGCGCCGCGCAAGGTTCAGGCCGGCTCGAGGCCGAGCGACCGCGCGCTCTCGATCCAGATCGGCAACTCGTGCTGATACAGGGCATTGGTCTCCTTGAAGCCGATTGCCGGCTCGAGCACGAAGGTCGCGAGAACCTCCTTCACCTTCGGATCGCTGTTGGCGGCGACGCAGAGCGCCGCCAGGCGGTCGACCACCGGCTGCGGCGTCGCCTTCGGCACGGCCCAGCCGGAGAAGCCGCTCACGGTGAAGAATTTCGACGTTGCGCCCTGCTCCGGGAGGGTCTTGATGGCGGGGATCGCGTCGACCTTCTTCGAATGCACGGCGAATACAGTGCCGCGATCGCTTTGCAGAACGGACTGCGCCGCCGTGTAGCTGCCCATTGCGGCATCGAGCGTGCCTTCCAGCATCCCCGTCCACATCGGCGCTTCGCCGCGGTAGTGAACCGGCTCGATGGAAAGACCGTACTGCTTGTTGAGCTCGTTGATCGTCATGTGCGGGGCCGAGCCCGCGCTATAGGTGCCGAAGTTGACCTTGCCGCTCTTGCGGGAGAAGGCGACGAAATCCTCCAGCGTCTTGACCCCGGTCTTGGGGTTCGCGACCAGCAACAGGCCGGCGCCAGGAATGACGCTGACCAGCGTCAGATCCTTGTCCATGTCGTAGCCGGGATTCTTCATCACGACCCGGTTCATGATGTAGGTGGTCGAGATCGAGCACAGGATGGTGTGGCCGTCGGGCTCGGCGCGGGCGACCTCTGCCGTGCCGATCGCGCCGGAGGCGCCGGGCTTGTTCTCGACCACGACGGTCTTGCCGATCTGCTTGGAGATGAATTCGCCATAGGCGCGCGCGAGCAAATCGGTCTGTCCGCCGGCGGGATAGCTGCAAATCATGCGGATCTGCCGCGAGGGCCAGTTGCCTTGCGATGCGCCTTGCGCCGAGGCGCCGCGCGCGACGAAGGGCATCGCGAGTGCACTGGTACCGGCGGCAATGAAGTGGCGGCGATCGAATTTTGCGGGCATGATTCCCTCCTGATTTTTGCCGACCCTACTGCATCAGGCTGGCGCTGCCATGGGCGGCAGGCGAGACAGATTGGCGCATTCGACAAGGCCGCGCGGTGTCGATTTGCGCGTCATCCGGGCGATCGGGTCTTCCGCATGACCCGCAGCCAGACGATCTCGGTCAGGGCTACCGCAATCAGGCCGAACGTGCCGCCGATCAGCACGTTGACGATGCGCTCCTCGGCGATGCCGCTGGCGCCGCCGGCAAAGGATGCGGCGAGCGCGATGAAGCAGCAGCGCAGGCCGAAGCCGACGATGTAGCGGGAGAACGAGATCAGGGTGAGGGTGGCCGCCAGAATCGCGATGGCGTAGCCGACGCGGCTTTGCGGCAGGGCAAGGCCCGCGAGAAAGCCGAGCGGCGCGCCGATGAAGGCGCCGATCGCCCGCTGCTTCAGCTTGCCGGTGGACGCCGTGAGGTCGCCGACCACGACGCTTGCGGCCGACCACATCACCCATTGCCCCTGCGCGAGGTTGAAGATCTCGACCAGGGCGGCTGCGGCAAAGACCGCCATGGCGGTTGCCGCTGCGGGTAGAAACCAGTCGGCCGCGGGCGGTCCGAACGAGGTCGCGGCATTGCCACGCTGCCGCTGGTCGTAAATCTGGATCGCGCAGACGAGCGCAAGCGCGATCGGAGAGGAGGCGATGATCACGCCGGCATGACGTATCGCTTCCGAGGCGCTCACGCCCTCCCGCACCTCGCAGGCGAGATAGACGGCGGGGATGAACACCCAATTGCCGAGCGTACGGAAATGTTCGCCGTAGCGCGTCCCCGCCACCGCAAGGAAGCCGGCGAGCGCCGTCAGCACCACGAATAGCGGCTTGACCGGAGCTGCAAGGAAAAGCGCGGCAAAGGTGACGAGAATGGCGAGATAGTGCCACGCGACGACTTTTGGCGGAAAGTGCTGCCTGAGCGCCGGAATCAGCAGCGAGACCGCGACGAGCCCCAGGTTCAGCAGCGCCGTCTCGCGCGAGATGAAATAGGCGGCGACCATCGGGCCGACGACGATCAGCGCGCGCAGGAGCTCGCCGGTTTTGACTTCGCGGGAGAGGAGATCGCGCAGGTTGGTGGCGGAGGGTGTCGTGGGGGGATTCACGGGGCACCAAAGGGGCGAACGAAACACTATGCATACCACGGAAATGCGGCCGGCACTTTGGCGTGTGGAGCGACGGTCGCACCACACCCTCGCTGTCATCGCCCGGCTTGACCGGGCGATCCAGTATTCCAGAGGCGCTTGCGATTGAATCGAGAGGCCGCGGCGTACTGGATGCCCCGCCTGCCGCCTACGCTAAAGCTTCGGCGCCCCTAGACCTCAACCCCGGCGAAGCCTTGGCGTAGCCGGGTCGCGGGGCATGACACCGGTGATGTGGTGGCACGTGAGGCCACCTCACCTTTGAATGATCTTCGTCCAGACATCGCCGAGCACCGCAGGCTCGCGCGGCGGCAGATAGGTGAGGCCGGCCTGGTTGCCGAATTCGGCGATCTTGCCCTCGGCGGCAAGGCTGGTCAGCGCCTTGTTGACCGCGTCGATCAGCGCGCCGTCGCTGGCGAGCCCGACATAGCCGCGATTGGCGCCGATCGGATAATAATAGCCCGACGCGGTGATCGTCGTGTCGGGATGCGCGGCGCGGTGGGCGTCGAAACGGCCGAGGTCGATCAGCGTCGCGTCATAGTCGCCGCGCTGGAGTGCGCCGAGGAGATCGTCGCGGCCGGGGACGAGATGGGTGATGCTGTCGATCAGGCGGCCCTTGTCGAAGGTCATCAGGATGGCATCGCCCAGCGAGCCGCTCTCGATCGCAAGGCGAAGGCCGGCGAGATCGCCGATGTCGCCGATCCTGCGGCCCTGCGCTTTCGGCCCGAGTACCACTGTCATCGGCGAATAGACGTAAGGCTGGCTCGGCACAAGCACGCCGAGCGCGACGCGGCGGCGCCGGTCGTCGCGCGTGGCCCCGGCGAAGTCGGGCAAGCGTGCCGTCTTCATGCCGGGCTTGACGAGGGAATCCGTCGTCAGCGCATAGCCGCCGACCAGCGAGCAGCGCCCGTCGGAGAGCAAAGCGTTGGCCTCGAGCTGCGGGCTCGAATCCTCGTCCAGCTTGCTCTCGAACCACTGGATTGTCAGCGGCCGGCCGATCCGGTCCGCGATTGCCTGCGCCAGCAGCACGTCGAAGCCTGAATCCGGCTTGCCCCTGCGATGCACCGAGAGCGGCGGCCGATCCTCATCGAGGCAAACCTTCAGCGGCTCGTCGGCCGCGCGCGCGGCGGTGGTCGCCGCCGCGAGGATCGCGGCAACGCTCCATGCGGCGAGCCAGGGTCTCATGGCTTTCTCCTGCTCGAGACGAAGGCCCAGAGATTGCCGATCTCGTCGTCGCTCAAAATGTCGGCCCAGGGCGGCATCTTGTTGTTCTTGCCGTTCTTCACCGTGGTGACGAAGCGCGTCTGGTCGTCGGGAAAGGCGCGCAGATCCGGCGTGATGGTGCCGGAATTCATCATGTTGGGGCCGTGGCAGTGCGAGCATTTCGAAGCATAGGTCGACTTGCCATAGTCGATCTGTGCCTGCACGGGATTGCCGGTTGCATCGTCCGCGGCACGAACGGTCGCCGCAAGCGCGACCGTCAGCACCGCGACGGTGGCGATCGTCGCCACCGTCTTGTGAGATATGTCCTTCAGCATCGGGCCGTGGTTATTGCTTGACCGCAAAAACCCACAGCGAGCCGCCGGGCGGCACCTTGGCAAGCCGCTCGTCGCCGGAGAACAGCGAGTAGACGCCGCCATAGCCGGAGGTGACGGCAACGTACTGCACGCCATCCTGCTGCCAGGTCACCGGTTGTCCCTCGATGCCGGAACCGGTCTGGAACTGCCAGAGCTTCTTGCCGGTGTCGGCGTCGAAGGCCTCGAACTCGCCTGTCAGTGCGCCCGAGAACACGACGCCGCCTGCGGTCGACAGCACGCCCGAGAAGCGCGGGATGTCGCTCGGCGCTTCCCACTTGGCCTTGCCGGTCATGGGATCGATCGCCTTCAGATGACCGCGCGGGCCGTCACCCCACTCCCAGAGGTCGGTGAGGTCCATGCCGAGATACCATTCGCCCTGCTTGAAGGTGACGGGCTCGGTCTTGTACCTGCCGCCGAAGGCGAGCGTGTTGGCATAGGCCAATCCGGTCTGCGGATTGAACGACATCGGCTCCCAGTTCTTGCCGCCGAGGATCGACGGATAGACGGTGACCTTCTTACCGTCGCGCGCGTCCTTCGTGACGTCGGTCTCGATCGGCTTACCGGTCTTCATGTCGACGCCGGTCGCCCAATTCACCTTCACGTAAGGATTGGCCGCGAGCAGCTTTCCGTTGGTGCGGTCGAGCACGTAGAAGAAGCCGTTGCGGTTCGCGTCCATCAGCACCTTGGTCGGCTTGCCCTCGACATTCATGTCGGCGAGGACCATCTCGGCCACCGAGTCATAGTCGAACGGATTGTTCGGCGAGAACTGGTAATGCCACTTGATCTTGCCGGTCTTGGGATCCATCGCCAGCACGGAGCAGGTGTAGAGGTTGTCGCCGGGACGCACCGCCGAGTTGAACGGTCCGGGATTGCCGATGCCCCAATAGACCGTGTTGAGCTCGGGATCGTAGGAGCCGGTGATCCAGGTCGAGCCGCCGCCGAGCTTCCAGGTGTCGCCCTTCCAGGTGTCGCCGCCGGGCTCGTCGGGCGAGGGGATCGAATGGGTCCGCCAGAGATGCTTGCCCGTCGCCGGATCCCAGCCGTCGATGAAGCCGCGGGTGCCGAACTCGGCACCGGAGATGCCGGTGATGACGACACCGTCGGCGACCAGCGGCGCCACCGTCATCGAATAGCCTTCCTTGATGTCAGCGGCCTTCTGCCGCCACAGCTCCTTGCCGTCCTTGGCATCGAGCGCGATCACGTTGGCGTCGAGCGTGGTGCGGAAGACCTTGCCGTCATAGAGCGCGGCGCCGCGATTGATGATGCCGCAGCAGACGATACGCGGCGTCTCGGCGGGATACTCGACCTTGGATTTCCAGATCTGCTTGCCGGTCTTGGCGTCGACCGCCATGGTGGCGTTGTGCGAGGTCACGTAGATCACGCCCTGGTACACCAGCGGCTGCGATTCCTCGCTGCGATCGTCGTTGAAACTGTAGTTCCAGACCGGGACGAGATTCTTGACGGTGTCCTTGTTGACCTGGTTCAGCGTCGAGAAGCGCTGGAGATTGTAGCCCATCCCGTAATTGAGAACGTTCGATGTATCGGTCGCGCCCTTGACCAGTTGTTCGGTGGTCTGTGCGCTCGCACAAGTCGATGCAAGCATGACGAGGCTCGCGGCCATCGCAAAGCGTTTCATCCGTTCCTCCCAATATGCGCGCCTTTTGACGCTGCGGCACCAACACTCCGCCCGAACGCAAAACACGTCAATACGAAAGTCGTAAGTGCGTCGCCGATATGTTGGATGCCAGATGCCGGTCACCTGACAGAAACCTGACAACCGACTTTCACTTGTGCGCAGACGCTGAAAAAATTCCGTGGCATGAAGCGGTGCCGGCTTCGGCCGCTCTGCTCGGGCCGTCGGGTTCCGCGAGTTGTGCGGTGCGCAGGTTGCAATTCCGGACTTGAACCGGGGCTCGCTTGTAGACTTATGTCGTTTCGACCCCCTACGAATCGGGGGCTGGTCAGGAGGGTTTGATGATTTCACGTCGCTCAGTTGCGCTTGCGCTCACGATTGCAGTGCTGTCCGGTCCAGCGTGGGCTGCGTCCGGCAACGCCGTAAAGATGTTCGACACCGACAATGACGGCACGCTCGATCTCGCCGAGGTGAAGAAGGCGGCCGCCGCGCTGTTCGCAAAGCTCGATCCCGATCACGACGGCACGCTGGACGCGCGCGAATTGCGCGGACGGTTAACGGCGAAAGAACTCGCCGCCGCCGATCCCGATCGCGACGGGACTCTCACGCTCGACGAATATCTCGCGGTGGTGGAGCAGCGCTTCAACGCAGCGAATCCCGACAAGGACGGAACGCTGGATGCGAAGGAGCTGAACTCGCGCGCCGGCCGCGCGCTGCTGCGCCTGTTGCGGTGAGAGACGCGGCGCTTGACTGGGAGCGAAGGCGATTTGCCCGAGAGGGAAATTCGCGAGCATAATGCGACAGTTCGCTGTGTTTGCGCTTCGATTCCAGGCTTGCGCTGCACCTGACGCAGCCCTAGGTTTTGCCCCGCGCGATGTCGCGCTCAATACCCTTGGGAGACCCGAATGGCTTGGAAAGCTCCGAAGATCGTGGAAGTGCCGGTCGGCATGGAAATCAACATGTACGCCTGCGCTGCGCGCAAGTAAGACTGACGACCTGCCGCGGCTTCGATGGCGAACGCCGTCGAAGCCGTGGTAGTGTTCGCAATGCGCCTTGGAGCCCACACGATCTGGATGGCAATTGCGTTCGGTGTTGCGCTTGCACCGGCGTGTGTCAGTGCCGAAGAGAGCTTCGATACCGAGCACATCTTCGGCTTCATGATCGGCACCGACGTCGGCAATCCCGGCGAGCGCGAATTCCAGACCCAGACGACGGGGAGCTTCGGCAAGGGCGGCGGCACCTATCGCGCCCTCCAGCAGGAGGTCGAGATCGAAGTCGTGCCGCTGCCGAACTTCCGTATCGAGGTCGGCGGCACCGCCACGCTTCATGACATTACCGGCGTCCCTGATTTCGACGATCGCCGCCAGTTCAATTTCCAGGGCGCCTCGCTCGACCTGCGTTACCGCCTGCTCGACCGCGAGCGCGCGCCGTTCGGGTTGACTGTCGCCGCCGAACTGCATGGCGATCGCATCGACGAGACCAGCGGCGCGAAGGGACGGATGTACGGCTCCGAATTCACACTCGCTTTCGACCGTGAGCTGATTCCGAACTACGCCATCGCAGCGCTCAATTTGATCTATCAGCCGGAATGGGCGCGCTTCGAGGTGGCGGGGGTGTCCGAGAAGAGTTCGACGATCGGCGCGGCCTTTGGCGGCATGGTGCGGGTGCGCCCCAATTTTCTGCTCGGTGGTGAGATGCGCTACTTCCGCCAATATGAGGGCATCGGCCTCGGTGAGCTCTCGGGGCAGGCGCTGTTTGTCGGTCCGACCGCCTATTTCCAGCTATCCGAGAAGTCGCGGCTCACCCTGAGCTGGAGCATGCAGGCCTGGGGCCGCCCGGCCGGATCGGGCGGCAATCTCGACCTCGTCAATTTCGAGCGTCATCAGGCGCGATTGGTGTTCGGGGTAAACTTCTAGGGTGTTCCGCCTCTTCCCGCGCGCGGGGGAGAGGGAACATCCCGTCCGTTTGAAACTTCCCGCTCCTCGGAACGTAATCTTTCGTGCTAATCTCCATTGTCCCCTTGCGACAGGATCCCGGCATGAACCCGATTGACCTGGTGGTGACTGTGTGTGCGGTGCTCTCGCCTGCGACCTGCGAGGAGCAGCATCTGGTATTCAACTTTGCGGGGTCGCCGAGGCAATGCGTGATGGCCGCGCCGCCCTATATCGCGCAATGGGTCGGCGACCATCCGAAGTGGCAGGCGGTGCGGTGGCGCTGCGAATATCCGCACCCGAACGACAAGGCGTGAAGCGCTCGCGCTGCCGGGCCTCGAGTGCTCTAACCCCTCATCCTGAGGAGCCGCGAAGCGGCGTCTCGAAGGATCGAGGCCGAGCTGAATCAGCCGGGCCTTCATGGTTCGAGACGCGCTTCGCGCTCCTCACCATGAGGGTCTCATAACTACTTCGTGCAGTCCTTCAGGTCCTTGTCGGCGATCGAGAACACCGCGTCCGCCTTGATCTCGATGTCGCGGACGATGCACTGCCGCGCATTGGGATAGCTGACCCTGGCGTCGTAGCGGCCGGGTTCGACGCCGGTGATGCGCAGCCGCTCGTCGTGCTCGACCTCCTTGTCCTTGTCGTTCAGGCACTGGTTCGGCCCCCACTCGGTCTTGCCGGCGGGCGAGAGCTGGAAGCCGGAGATCGTCTCCGTTGTCAAATTCCAGAGCCGGATGCCCTTGCCCTTGCTTTGGGCGGCGGCTTCGCCGGCCAACGTCAACAACGCGATCAAAGCCAGAAACCAACGCATCAGCCGATCCTCCAAAAGCCGCGCCTGTTATTCCCTGATCAGGCGCTCGCGGTTCTTTGCCTTGTCGAAATTCCTGGCGCGGTCAAGGCCGATCGGCGCGATCAGCTTCGCCGAGGCAAGATCAGCGCCCTCGAAATCGGCGTCAGTGACGGTGGCTCCGGTCAGGTCGGCGCCGCCGAGCTGAGCATTTTTGAGCGACGCGCCGGTCAGGTCGGCTCCCTTGAGGGAGGCAAATTCGAGATCGACGCGCGACAGGTCCGCATTGCGCGCGTTCAACCCTTCCAGATTGGCGGATCGCAGCACGGCCCGAATCAGCCCCATCGACTGGTTGCGCATATCGGCGCCAAGATGCGCGTTCGCAATCGAGGCGCCGATCAGGCTTGCGCCGGTGAGGTCGGCCGCGATGCGAGCACCGGTCAGGTCCGCGCCGTCCAGACGCGCGCGCGCCATCTGCGAGGCGAACAGATTGGCGCCCTTCAGGCTCGCGCCCGCGAGATCTGCGTCCAGCAGCCACGCCTGATCGAGGATCGCATGATCAAGACGGGCGCCGGCGAGTTTTGTCTTGTTGAGTCGTGCCGCACGGAGAATCGCCGTGGAAAGGTCGAGACCCGAGAGATCGAGCCCCGACAACCGCCTGCCGGTGAAATCGGCCGGCGCCCCGGCGCTGGCTTTGGCCAGGATGGCCTCGACCTCCTGCCGGCTCATTTCCGCGGAGACCATCGCGGGTGACGTGAGGTCGACGTCACGCATCATGTCCTGCGCGCTCGCCATGGTCGCGACGAGAGCGAGACCAAGCGTCATGAGGGCGACCATTCGCTTCATCATCGGGCTCCGCTACGGGCCCTGTTTAGCACGCGCTTTGCGTGGCTGCCTATGAGGCATCGCGCCCGGCGTGTTCGCCGCCATGTTCGCCTTGGATTCTCGCCACGAGGTCCGCCCTGATCGCGGCGATCTCTGCGTCGCCGCGTGCGCCACGCGGGATGCTGATGGGCACTTCTGCCAGAATTCGCGCCGGCTGCGGCGACAGGAAGAACAAGCGGTCGCCGAGGCGGGTCGCATCGTCGAGGCTATGGGTGACGAGCAGCGTCATCATGGGGCGGCTTGCGACCAGCGTCGCGATCTCGTCGCGCAGGCGGCCGGCGAGCGCGTCGTCGAGCGAGGCGAGGGGCTCGTCGAGCACGAGCAGATCGGGCTCGACCGCGAAGGCGCGGGCCAGCGCGACGCGCCGGGCAAGACCCAGCGACAATTCGCCGGGAAAGTGGCTGCGATGCGCTTCCAGCTCCAGGATCCTGAACAGCTCCGACAGCTTCGCCTCGGAGATATCAGGAGCCGCAAGCCGCACATTCTGCTCGACCGAGCGCCACGGCAGCAGCCGCGGCTCCTGGAACACCATCCCGATCCGCGCTTCCGGTGGACGCGCGATGGTCCCGTGGAAATCGCGGTCGAGCCCGAGGATGATGCGCAGCATCGTGCTCTTGCCGCAGCCGGAGGGGCCGATCAAAACGCCGACCTCACCGGATTGAAGCGCGAAGCTGACCGGGGCCAGCACCTCGTGCATTTCGCCCGCGGCACTCCTGAATGTCTTTCCGGAGATATCGACTTCAAGCCGCACGGGGCCGCCACCGTGTTGCGCGGGCTTCGAACGGCTGCACCAGCAAGGTTTCGATGACGAGCACGACGGCGGCGAAGGTGAGCGAATAGGCCAGCAGTCGCGGCGTGTCGAACAGCTGGAAGGCGATGCCGATCTCGAAGCCGACACCGTTCGGCCGTCCCAGCAGTTCGGCCACCAGCACGATCTTCCATACCAGCGACAATCCGGACCGGGCCGAGGCTGCGATATAGGGCGCAAGCTGCGGCAGCACGACATGGCGGAACGCGCGCCAGCGCGGCATCGCGAACACGGTGGCCATCTCGTCGAGCGAACGGTCGAGCGCGCGGGTGCCCTCGCGCAAGGTGACGATGGCGGTCGGCAGCTTGTTGATGGCGATCGCCGCGATCGCGGCCGCTTCGGTCAGGCCGGCCCAGATATAGGCGAGCACGATCACGACCAGCGCCGGCAGGTTCAGCAGCAGGATCAACCAGGGATCGCCGAGCCGGTCGGCGAGCTTCACCCGCCCCATCAAATAGCCGATGGCACTGCCGAGCGACATCGCCAGCACGAAGGCGAGCGCGACCCGCGCCAGCGTGGCGCCGAGATGCAGGAACAGGGCGCCGCTCGATGCTTCCGCGATGATGACGTTGAGCACGGCAGGCGGGGAGGGCAGCTTTGCGCCGCCGACGATCAGCGCCGCAATCCACCAGGTCGCGAGGAACAGGGAAAACGAGAGAAGACGCAGCACCTCAGTCTCCGGGGACTGCGTGATAGAAGGTGCCGGGATCAAGCTCGGCCGCCGGCCCGACCAGGTCGCGTCCGCCGATCTCGGCGAGCACGCGATAGAGCACGCGCGCATCCGCCTCCTCGTCAACGATGCTCCGGCGCGGAATGCCGTCGCGATAGCGGTCGCGATAGGTCTTGAGGATGGCCGGATCGCTCGCGCCGGTGAGCGGCGCGATCTTGTCCCACGCGGCGTCCGAGGTGACCAGCAGCTGCTTGGCCTTGCGGGTCATCGCAATGAAACGCGCCACCGCATCGCGGTGGCTTGCGGCCCAGCTCTCGTCGAAGACATAACCGACCGCGGATACCGCGCCCTTGGCCCCCAGCTTCGGCAAAATGTCCTCGATGCCGGCGAGGCGGCGAAAGCCCTTGGCCTCGAGCTGCGCACAGAAATTCCAGAAGTTGAGGCTCGCATCCATCTCGCCATCGAGCGCCTTGGCGGCAATCAAGGGCGGCGCGCCATAGACGATGCTCGCGTCCGACTTCAGGTCGATGCCGTCCTGCTTCATCCGCGCCTGCAGCAGCAGCCAGCTCTTGTCGATCGCGCCGCCGCCGACGCCGAGCTTGCGGCCCTTGAGGTCGGCGAGCGTCTTGAGCGGCGACGAGGCCGGCACCATCACCGCGCCGAGCGCGCTGGAATAGGGATAGAAGGTGAGCTTGGCGCCGAGCACGCGCTCGCGCGACACCCACAGCCAGTCCGACAGGATGATGTCGGCACTCCCGGCGCGCAGCGCGATCTTGCCGGCCTCGGGGCTCGCGAGCTCGGTGACGTCGAGCGACAGATCGGCTTCCTTGTCGAGCCCGCCGGCGCGGATTGCGGCCAGCTCCCAGGAGAATGTTCCGGTCTTCTGCACTGCAAGGCGGATCGTATCCGCGGCGCGGCCGGGGGCGGCCAGCGACAGCGCCAGCGTCATCGCGAGCGCCAATGTTCGTCCCGGCGCTCTCAAACCAAGTGCTCTCATCACCTTGTGAGCCGTTTCCTCGAAGGGAGTGCTTTTCATGACAATACGCATAGCATAGCTTTCGTCGCAACCAGCGGGAGGACGCTCATGAATCTGGCGGGACAGCTACGACCGATTGTCGCCGCATTGGCGGTGTGGGCTGCGACCGTCTACGCCGCGCGTGCCGAGGAGGCCAACGATTATCCGACCTCGGCGCGTGCCGAATACGTCTATGGCTGCATGAAGGCCAATGGCGAGAGCCGGCAGTCCATCGAGCAATGCTCCTGCTCGATCGACGTGGTGGCCTCGATCGTGTCCTATGACCGTTACGTCACCGCCGAGACGGCGCTGAGCATGTCCCAGGTGCGCGGCAATCTCGGCGTCCAGTTTCGTACGTCCGAGCAGGCGAATTCGGCGGTGAATGATCTCAGGCGCGCGCAGGCGGAAGCCGAGGTGAGGTGTTTCTAGCTGCCGCATAGAGGGTGCGGTCCCTTCTCCCCTTGTGGGAGAAGGTGGCGCGAAGCGCCGGATGAGGGGTATCTCTCCCCACGTTCAGACGACTAAGAGTGCCGCTCGCGGAGACATACCCCTCACCCGTCTCGCCGCGTTGCGGCGAGCCACCCTCTCCCACAAGGGGAGAGGGGAAGGCAGAGCCTCACGTCCCCGGCTTCTCCACATCCCATTCATTGCGGAACACGTGCCCGTCCGTGTCCTTCGCCTCCGCACGGAATCGCTTGGCGCCATTTGACACATAAGTGAAGCGCAGGTTGGGATCTTCCGAGATCGAGATGCCGCCCTCCATCGACAGCACGGGGCTGTCGTCCTGCGTCAGCTTCAGCTGGTTGACGAAGAAGGCGGGGACGTAGAGCTGCGTGACCTGATCCATTTGCAGCCCGGAATTGTTGGGATGGCCGATCATGATCTGCGCCTCGCGGACGCGGCTGGCCGGTGCCTCCTCGCGCGCGAATTGCCGGTAGCGCATCTGGCCGAGCCGGTTCCTGGCTTCCTCGATGTTCTTTCCTGCCGGCGCCGAGCAGCCGCCTGAGGCCTTCACATAGGTCTTGGCGACGTAGAGCTGGCCGTCGCTGAGCTCGGCGACCGCGTGGACGTCGGTATAATTGTTGACGCGCACGCGCGTGGAGATCTCGGTGACATTGGCATCTGCGCCGAGCTCGAACTTCGCTGCCATCGGCGCGGGGTTGCGGTCGATCACCAGCGTGATCGAACGGATGCGGCGGCTGTCCGCGGGCGACAGTTTGCTGCGCAGGGTCACCGGCACGATCGCCGCGTCCTCGGCGCGATAGGGCATCTCGATGCCGATGACGTCGTTGCCGTCGTTGATCGGACGGTTGCTGAAGATGTCCTGCACCAAGCCCGGCCAGGGATCGTAAGCCTCCTCGGCACTCGCCGGCACAGCGAAGGCGATGCCGAGCAATGCGGCGATCAGGGGCAGGCGGCGTGTGCATCCCGTCATGGTCGTGGTTCCGTGCGGACGAAGCAGTTTTCTCTGGGTCGGCGTAGCCGATCCCCCGTCCAGCGTAGCGCGTCCACTACTCCCATTCAATTTCCGAAAATGCTGCGGTTGCGTTGCGAGCATTGTAGTCGTCGAACAATTGCCAATGCGGCCGTTCCGATGCGGCCGCCTTGTCGGCGGCAGTCCTGATCGGCTCGCCCTTCTTGTTCGACGCCCGGACGTCCGCCAGCAGCGTCGTGAGATAACGCCGCTCGTCGCCGAGCGCGGCAGGCCAGTCGCTCACAGGCCCGTGACCGGGCACGACGCGCTGCGCCGGAATCTTGTCGAGTTCCCCGAGCGTGCCGAGCCAGCCGCGGATGCTGCCGTCCATCACCGGGATATGGCAGAGGAAGACGAGATCGCCCGCGAACAGCGTCTTGCTGGTCTCGTCGAACACGGTCAGATCGTTGTCGCTGTGCCCGGCCGGCCAGGCCCGCAAGGCGAGGCGGCGCGACCCGAGATCGAGCGTCAGGGTATCAACGACGAGCAGGGTGGGCGGCACGATCTTCACGTGATCGATCAGTTCGCTACCCATGAGGCGTCTAAAATTGTCGAGATAATACGGCCCGCGCGTCGCCAGCGCCTGCGGCAGCTTGCTGTGGCCGACGAAGCTGGTTCCCTCTGTGGCAAAGGCCGCATTGCCGAAGACATGGTCGGGATGGCCATGGGTGTTGATGACGTAGCGGATCGGCTTGGATGTGCGAGCCCGCACCGCCGCCAGCAGCGCCTCGCCCTCACGCAGGCTGCCGCCAGTGTCGATCACCGCCACTGCGTCTTGGCCGACGATGAAACCGACATTGGCGATGTCCCCTTCGTTCTCGCGGGTCATGAGGGCGGTGGTCCCGGAGTGCACGAAGATTCCCGGTGCGACTTCGCTCACAGGCAATTCGGCTGCCCCGGCGCGTGCTAGCGTTGCTGTCCCCAGCAGGGACAGGGCTGCGATCAAGGAAGCGATGCGAGACACTTTTCCGCCTCAGTTCAGATGGCTTGCCGCACTGCACTGCAACAAACCAAAGCCAACACAAAGTTTGGCAAAGCATGGCGCGTCATGCGTTGCATGGCTAGCATTCAAACAAACCGAGGAGGAAGCGCGATGACGGAGGCCGGGCGACATCGTCGCTGGTTGTTTTCACTGTGGGTCCTGGTGGCATCCTGCGCATTCGGCGACGTCGCCATTGCGCAGACCAGCGAGACCGGCGACCTCTCGTTCGAGCTGGTCGATCCAAAAGTGCTGCGCGTCTGTGCAGACCCGCGCAATCTGCCGTTCTCGAACGAGAAGGGCGAGGGGTTCGAGAACAAGCTCGCCGAGCTGCTCGCGGACAAGCTCCAGAAGAAGCTCGACTACGTCTTCTTCCCGCAGGCCACCGGCTTCGTGCGCATGACGCTGGGTGCGCATCGCTGCGACGTCATCATGGGATTTCCGCAAGGTGACGACCTCGTGCAGGGCACCAATCCCTATTACCGCACGACCTATGCGCTGGTCGCCAAAACAGGCAGCGGGCTCGAGGAAGTCGATACGCTCGAAGACCCGAAGTTGAAAGGCAAGCATGTCGGCATCGTCGCCGGCACGCCGCCGGCCACCAACATGGCGATCGCCGGCCTGATGGGCGATGCAAAACCCTATCCCCTGATGATCGACACGCGCTTCGACAACTCCGCACAGGCGATGGTCGACGACCTCGTCGCCGGCAAGATCGACGCAGGCGTGCTGTGGGGGCCGATGGCCGGGTATTATGCGAAGAAGGCCGGCTCGTTGCATGTCACGCCGCTGGTGAAGGAAACCACAGGGCCAAAGCTGGTCTATCGCATCGGCATGGGCGTGCGCCCCGCCGACCAGAACTGGAAGCGGCAGCTCAACAAGCTGATCCAGGAGAACCAGGGCGAGATCAACAAGATCCTGATCGACTTCGGCGTGCCGCTGCTCGACGAGAGCGACAAGCCGCTCGGCGCGGAGACGGCCAAGAAGACGCCATGAGGCGGCGCGTTGCCGCTGCGCTGGTTGCCGCCATTCTGGTGGCGCCGGCGTTGGCGCAGCAGCAGGAGCCGTTCGAGCCCGAGGGGTATCGCTCCGACAATTACCGCGCGCCGGTGCCGGCGACGCTCACTGGCGCGCGCGTGCTGACGACTGCGGAGGCCGAAGCAATCTGGCGTGCGAAGAGCGGCGCCTTCATCGACGTGCTGCCGCGCGCGCCGAAGCCGAAGAACCTTCCCGAAGGTACCGTCTGGCGCGATATGCCGCGAAAAAACATACCGGGCAGCACCTGGCTGCCGGACACCGGCTACGGCGTGCTGCCGCCCGCCATGGACGATTATTTCCAGCGCGGCCTCGCCCACGCCGCGCGCGGCGACAAGGCTGCGCTGCTCGTGATCTATTGCCTGGCCGACTGCTGGATGTCCTGGAACGCCGCCAAGCGCGCCTTGGCTTACGGTTATGCCAACGTCGCCTGGTACCCCGACGGCACAGATGGTTGGGAGCGCGCAAACCTTCCGACCGAGGAGATGCACCCGCAGCCGCGGCCAGAGCAGTAGGTACAGGTCGTCATGCCCGGGCTTGTCCCGGGCATCCACGTTCTTCAATCCGCGTGGTTGGGCGTGGATGGTCGTCCGTGAAGAATGCGGATTGATCTGAGAAATAAGCAGAATTTGTCTTGATGTAGTATTCGATTTTGCAGGAAAGCGGGGTGTTGGACCTCGCTTTCTTG